>CAXAIH010000016.1:0-16098 GCA_963968755.1 uncultured Flavobacteriales bacterium | reverse complement strand
GTAAAAGAGTAAACGCAAACTACAGGGCCGAAAATTTCCTGGGTCGAGACACGCACATTCATCGGTGGGTTCAACAAAACAGTTGGCTCGTAACAGCTGTCTGAAATACGCTTTCCTCCTGTTAAAACCTCAGCTCCTGCTGAAATAGCCTCATTTACCCACTCCTCTACTCGATCTACTTCACGTGGCAGAATCAGCGGCCCAACTTCTGTTTTTGGGTCCATTTGATTGCCAACCACCAAGTTTGAAGCTGCCTCTGCTAAGGCCTTTGAGAGTTGATCTACCACCTTAGCATGAGCAAAAACACGTTGCACGGAAACACATACTTGACCGGCGTGATAAAATCCACCTTTTGTTAAAGATGGAATCATTGCTTCAAAATCTGCATCAGCTTCAACAATGACTGGAGCAAGCCCACCATGTTCCAAAGCGACACGCGTTCCAGGAGCAAGCTTAGATCGTAACATCCATCCTACTCTAGCCGACCCAATGAAAGAAAAGTAATTGACCCTCTTATCTGTTACGAGCAATTCAGCCGCCTCATTGTCGCAAACAACAACCTGACACCAACCTTCTGGCAATCCAGCTTCTTTTAGAATATCCACGAATGCCATGCAGGACATGGGTGTGGTTAATGCCGGTTTTATAATTACAGGACAGCCAGCAGCCACGGCTGTTACACTTTGATGAATAGCTAGGTTTAATGGGTGATTGAACGCACTGATGGAAGCAACTAGGCCAATCGGTTCTCTTGTCGTAAAAGCCAATCTGTTCTCCGAAGCTGGAGTTAAGCCCATGGGCACCTGCTCTCCCTTTAGTTGTCCAATGTGCTCAGCTGCCAACTTTACCCCATTGATAGCCCGGAGAACTTCGGCCTTTGAGTCCACATAAGGTTTTCCACCTTCTGCAGTAGCACGCTTGGTCAATTCTTCAATGCGCTCGCTCATAATCGATGCCGCGCGCTCTAGAATGGCAACGCGTTCATGAGGTGCAAGCCAAACTGAACGATTTTGAAACAGCGCATGGCCTACTTCAATCGTCTTCAACACCTGCTCCTTTCCAAGCAGTGGAATCTCGCTTAATATGGACTGATCGTAAGGTGACCGAACTTCTAGGAAAGACATATGCTATTCTTTGGGTGATTTCTCATGAAGAAGTACGTTCAGAATCGAATGATTCAAGGTGTAATCGACTGGAAGCTCAATTACGTGAACTCCATCTTCCTCAAAACAAGTCTTCAGAGTATTGATAAAATCTTCATCGCTGTTAGGATGATAGCCTTTGGCACCAAAGCTTTCCGCATACAATTTGAAATCTGGATTTCCATAATCCAATCCAAAATTGTCAAAACCCATCCCCTCTTGTTTCCATTTGATCATGCCGTAGGCATTGTCATTTAGAATGATGACAATTAGGTCTAAATCGAGGCGAACGGCGGTTTCAATCTCTTGCGAATTCATCATAAAACCTCCATCCCCTGAAACTGAAACCACTTTCTTAGTCGGGTGCACTAGCTTAGCAAGAATGGCAGAGGGCAAACCTGCTCCCATAGTGGCCAATGCGTTATCGAGAAGCAAGGTGTTCGGTGCATAACATTTGTAGTTACGCGCAAACCAAATTTTGTAGACACCATTGTCTAGGGTCAGAATATCGTCTTGGTCTAACTCTTCGCGCAGAATGTGCACCAAACGTTGTGGAAGCATAGGGAAACGCTCGTCGTTCGAGTACTTCGTTAGGCGCGCCTCTACCTCAGTCTTCACCGCTTCAAAGCCAGATAAGTCCCAATTTTCCGTGTTCTTGACCTCCTTGCACATTTCCTCAATGGAAGAAGCAATGTCACCGATTACGTTCAGCTGAGGAAAGTAGACTTCATCTACTTGGGCTGGAAAGAAGTTCACGTGAATAACCTTTGTTCCGCCTTCATGCATGAAAAAAGGTGGCTTTTCAATCACGTCGTGACCAACATTAATAATCACGTCAGCAGCTTCAATAGCTTTATGCAAGAAGTCGTGTGATGAGAGCGCGGCCGTACCTAGGTACTTTGGATTCCTTTCATCCACAACCCCTTTCCCCATTTGGGTATTAAAAAATGGAATTCCTGTACTACTCACCAATTTGGTCAAGGCGTTGCTTGTACGCTTTCTGTTCGCTCCAGCGCCAATCAAGAGCAATGGCCTCTTAGCCCCTTCAATCATTTGGGCTGCCTTCTTAATCACCCTCAAGTCTGCATTTGGACGTCGATGTCCAACAACTTCAAAAACTCTCCCATCTGTTTCTTCAGCAGCAATATCTTCTGGCAGCTCCAAGTGAACTGCGCCAGGACGTTCTTCAATCGAGAGTCGGTAAGCCTCACGAACCATTGCTCCGATGTTATGTCCATTCACAATCTGGTGCGTGTATTTCGTAAGTGGCCGCATGGATTCCACAATGTCGACGATTTGAAAGCGACCTTGTTTGGATTTCTTAATGGGCTTTTGCCCCGTAATCATCATCATGGGCATGGCTCCTAATTGAGCGTAGGCGGCCGATGTGGTGAAATTGGTTGCACCAGGCCCGAGCGTGGAAAGACAAATTCCAGGCTTTCCGGTTAATCGTCCGTAAGTGGCAGCCATAAAGCCAGCAGCTTGTTCATGACGCGTTAAAATCAAACGAATTTTGGAGCCTTTTAAGGAGTCCAAGAAGTCGAGATTTTCCTCTCCTGGAATTCCAAAAATGTATTCAACACCCTCGTTCTCGAGAGCCTTAACAAACAAATCAGATGCTTTCATAATGTCGTTTCAAATGCATTTGGCATCAACCTCTGGGCATGCCTCGACCAAGCTATTCAATAAATACCAATTCTACGTGAGAAGTCATAGGATTGTCGTGCCCTGACCAAATGCGCCATGGACTTCGCCTTCTTTTACATACTTTTAAAAGGTGAGTTTTTTCATACTGCTCTGTTTCTTTATCATCCATTCTTCTTTTGTTGGACAAATTACAAGAAAGGCGGAACATTTACCGACCAACATGAACTTTTGCGATTCTAGTCAAGTTTATCTAGCCGCAGGGGGTCGAGATTTAGGCCGCAATATTGAAGGGCTGCATAGGTATGCACCAGCTGTTTGTAGAATGAGAAAAGCACCTTTAAAAGAAAGAGCGCCAAAGTGTTGTTAGAAAAGCACGCGGAAGATAATCTCAAATTTGTGGCTGAGGTGGAGATGTTTTTCAACTTTAAGGGTAAAGGGATCTAAAGAAGAGTAGATCATTTTAGATCCAAACAGATCAATGATGAAATCGTACTTGGGCTTTTTAATTCCTTGAGTTCCTAGACTCCAGCAAAATACGACGATGAGTATGTTGACTTCGAAGTTCGCATGCTTATAAAGGTCAAGAAAGGAAAAGCCAAGTTAGTCCATAGCCTAGGCTTCGAGTTTTTGTAAGTCGAGGCTAGCTCTTAGAACCTCATCGGGAAAATCGCATGATGCGGCCGACCACGGCGTAGGTTCCGCCTACCGTTGCGCCTCCTAAGCCACTTTCAATCGTTTGCCAGGCAAGGTCGAAGAGTATATGCTCTATTGACGGAGAGGCATAAAAGGTTATTCCAAAAGAGAAAGCGACGAGGTAGAGAAAGAAACCTGCACCACAGCCAAACAACAGGCCCCTTTGAACGAATCTAATATTGATGGGTATAAACTTTACCAAAAGCACAATCACAAGCGATGTGATGAGATAAATAAGGCCAAAGGAAAGAAGCAGGATGTCCTTTGGGTAGGTAATTCTCTGAAAGTCGTTTAAGAAGACGCCATGCCAAGAATAGGAAGCGAGGTACATTACAATTGCACCTAAAAGCCAAGAAACAAAAAATCGTCTTTCAAACATTTACAAAAACCTCTACCCTGGTTATTTGAGTCAAAAGTAATTCCTTCTATTGTAAATCAGCCCATCCGATTCGATTAGTTGCCCCTTCCCTCCGCCGAAGTACCTTCTTTTGAATTCTTCGTCATTACTGACTTTCGTCGCCAAGTAGGCTCCACTATCCATAGCCTATTGTTGATAGTTTATTTGGCTAATTTTGGCTCCAATGCGCAGCTATTTTAAATGGATATTCAGCGGACTTCTTGCCTTGATGACGCTCTTCTCATGCGCGCGGTTTGACATAGGCCCAAAGTGGCAAGTAAATGGACTTCTACCCATTCTGAGAACAAGTTTCACACTTCAGGACATCATAAAAAGCAGCTACCTACAATCGGACCAAGCAGGCGACCTACAAATTCAATACTCCGATACGGTATTTGATTTTAATCTCGATGACTATTTCGTGCTTCCGGATACTACCGTTGTTGTGGTGAATCAAGGGCCATTCATTCCCATTGCCATTGCGCCAGGACAGTCGTGGGTTGCAGAAACGAATCGCAGTCAGTTCAATATCGAAAATTTAGAATTGACAGAAATGCTGGTAGAATCAGGCAGCATATCCTTCAATATTGAGAGCAGCATTCTAGCCCCAATGAACATTACCTATACCATTCCTTCTGCCACAAAAAATGGGGATTCATTGGTCTACACAGGAAAAATTCCAGCTGCAACATCTACTCAAAACAGCAGCATTACGGGAAGTATAGACTTGAGTGGATATACCATGGACTTGCGTGGTGACTTTCTCGATAAGTACAACAGCATCTACTACACCATCGATATTCAGCTCGACCCTTCCTCTCCTGGATATACCATTACTTCAAGCGATGTAATCACCAATGAAACGACCTACAGCACCATCGTCCCAAAATTTGTGAAGGGAAATTTCTTGCAGCAAGTTCAAACAGAAGATGGAGAGGTAGAAGAATTCGATCTCTTCCGAAACTTTGGAACCGGGGCCTTTGATTTAGAAACGGTAGATCTGGAATTTGAAATTCGCAACTCTCTTGGCGTAGATATTCGTGCACGACTCAAAGAATTGACTGCAGTTGGCCCAAATGGGGAATCTAAATTTCTAGAAGGCTCGATCATTGGACAGAACATTAACCTCGACCGGGCGACTGTTTTTGGGACCGAAGACCCACCCGTCTATACGCAGCGAAGATCTTTCTCCATCTCCACAGAGAACAGCAACATCGACGAATTGCTGGAGTTTAAACCCGTCGGCTTACGCTTCAAGGTTGATTTAGAAATCAATCCCCTTGGCCTGGTATCAAATGGTAACGACTTCATTTATAAGGGAACAGGAATCGAAATGTCGCTAAATGCCACAGTGCCTCTAAGTTTAAGAGCCAACGAATTGATGTTCTCGGATACTTCTGCCCTAAGCATTACGGATAGCCTGCCAGATCCAAATGTTCAGAGAGTCAATGGCGGTGAACTTATCCTTCTATCCCAAAACGACTTCCCTTTTGACTTGAGCACCAGGCTGTACATCTTGGATGAATCAAATTCCATCATTGACAGCTTGTTGTCGAGTGAGAAAATTTTCGCGGACTTCAATGAAGACTTCAATGGCTATCCAGAAGAGGCGAGCATCCGTTTTCCTTTTGGAGAGAAAACCTCAACACGGATCTATGATGCCACCTCCATCAAAGTGGATGTGTTTATCGACAGTCCAGAAGATCCAGCCTTTGGCTTGGTGAAAGCCACCGACAGCTTGCGCTTGATTATAAACGGTGATTTTAAATACGATTTCGGGAAGGATGCGAACTAGACTCGGACTCATATTGATTCTACTCAGCTCGCAGGGCTATGCTCAATGGATTCAAGAAAAGCCAGCTGAGGATGTTGAGCTGAGGTCTGAAACCTATGCCAATTCGAATACAGTAAATCAGCATTTTATAAACGCCTTATTCTTTGAATTAGAGGTTGACGAGCAGGATATTGAGCAGAATTTGAAACGGATTCGCTCGAATGCCAGTTTGGGTGTCATCAGCATGCATAGCCTGAGCGCCAAATTAGGGAGGCTTCCTTTAAGCCTTAATATTGCTGATCATCGATACGCCGCCTTTCAAGGACCAGTGGAACTCATTTCAATGGCACTTCAAGGAAATGCTGCTTTTGAAGGAGACACGGTCACCTTAGAGAATACGAAGTATCACATTCAAGCATTTCAAGAAATTGGCTTGAGCTATTTCTTCGAACAAAGTTCTGGACCCCTTTGTTTCAATGTCTCATATCTCAATGCTGGCATTGGGGAGTTCGGAAGTATTAGGTCTGGCGGATTTTATACGGCGAGCCTTGGCTCTGAACTGTGGTTGAAGTTGGATGCAGATTTTTTAAGCAGCGACACCCTTAGTCGTCAGCTTCTACCCTCCAATGGACATGGATTTTCGATAGGCTTCAGAAAAGACTGGACGCAGCTCTCAAAAGAACACGATTTAGGGGCCTTCGTCAGCGTCCAGAACCTAGGATTCATATGTTGGAGATCAAGCTCGACACATCGCTCTATTGATCGGCAATACCGACTCAGTCCATTCGACTACGACCTATCGAACACCGAGTCTGAAATCATACAATTTGTACTTCAAGACACGATTGACAGCTATGCGCCAGAGAGAAATAAAGCCCTAAACCGATTAACACCTTTTCGACTGGATGTGGGTATACGTCATGAGGCGCATAGCACACACGCCGTTTGGAAAAACAATCGTGCCTTCGGCGCGCAATACATCTACCTAGCTGGCTACGCGCCACGATTTTGGTACCGAGAATACTTTAGCTTAAGCTCTCAGCTGGAGGCTTTCGCAAGTACTGGCTTCGGTGGATTTGGCTCCGTCTTCTTAGGATTGGGAATGCGTGCAGAGCTAGATAAAATAACACTTGCAGGAAACATCAGTAATATAGAAGGCATGCTCCTACCGAATCAAACTGCTGGTTTAGGCGCCTCCTTTCAAATCTCTTATTCCTTTTAACATGTCGGTTTACGAAAAACTAAGCGCTCAAGACAACTTCTTCTTACTTGCAGGCCCTTGCGTTGTTGAAAACGAGGAAGTTGTAATGCGCACTGCTGAAAAAATCAAGAGCCTTTGTGAAGGCCTGGCCATTCCTTTCGTCTTCAAGGCCTCCTATCGAAAAGCAAACCGTTCGAAGTCAGATTCCTTTCAAAGCATTGGAGATCAGGAAGCACTTGCGATACTTCAGAAGGTGAAAAACGAATTGGATGTTGCTTTGGTTACGGACGTGCATTTGCCCGACGAATGCGCGATGGCCGCAGAAGTGGTGGACGTACTGCAAATTCCTGCCTTTCTCTCTCGTCAAACGGATCTATTGTTAGCTGCAGCACATACAGGTAAAATTGTCAACGTTAAGAAAGGACAGTTTTTGTCGCCAGAATCCATGCACTTCGCTGCTCAGAAAGTTATGGATGCCGGAAACAATCAGGTGATGCTCACCGACCGAGGAACCAGTTTTGGCTACCACGACTTGATTCTTGATATGCGCTCGATTCCGATTATGCAAGAAAATGGTCTACCCGTGGTAGTTGATGTAACGCATTCCTTACAACAACCGAATCAGGCAAGTGGCGTTACCGGTGGACTTCCAAATATGATTGGCACCATTTCCAAAGCATCCATTGCGGCAGGAGCTGATGGGATCTTCTTAGAAACCCACCCAAAACCTTCTGAAGCCTTAAGTGATGGTGCGAACATGCTTCTCTTAGATCAACTAGAAGGATTACTCATTCAATTAAACGCAATTCGAAAGGCAGTCTCCTGATGCGACGGGCATTCATTGGAAACCTCTCCCTCCTACTTTTTCTAAACTTCTTGATTAAGCCCTTTTGGATATTCGGTATTGACCGAAGCACTCTAAAGGTGGTTGGGGCTGAAGGTTACGGAATGTTCTACGCCCTTTTCAATTTGAGCTTTCTGTTCAACATCATGCTCGATTTGGGGATTACCAATTTCAACAACCGATATATAGCTCAGAATGATCAGCTTGCCGGCAAGAACCTCTTAGGTGTTGCCTACTTAAAATTTGGTGGCGCCATTTTGTACGCACTTCTAACCTTTTCTACGGCGGTGCTCATAGGCTATGAAGGAGACCAAATGATCTTGCTTGCCTGGCTTTGCTTGAATATGTTCATCCTGTCAGGCATTCTATTCTTACCGTTCAACATCTCTGGTTTACAGCTTTTTAAAACTGATTCTATCATCTCCGTACTCGATCGCAGCCTACTCATTTTGTTGTGTGGATACTTGCTGTGGGCTGAGCATTCTCATGGAAGTTTTCAAATCGAGTGGCTCGTGTATGCGCAGACAGTGGCCTACGGCTTCACATTTCTCGTCTGCATCATTGTGGTACTTGCGAAATCCAATTACATCTCAACGCGAATTCAGTATCCGGTGCTCCTAAGCATTATCAAACAGAGCTTTCCATTTGCGCTCATCATTTTCTTTATGACCATCTATTACAAGATGGATGCGGTTATGCTTGATCGTATGTTGGAAGATGGCTCGTACCAAGCTGGAATCTATGCGCAGGGTTATCGAATTCTCGACGCCTTCAATATGGTGGGTTACCTCTTTGTGAGCTTGCTGTTTACGATGTTCAGCAATATGCTTTTAAAAGGAGAAGATTATCACCCTACTCTGAAGCTCTCTTCTCGCTTTCTCATAGCCTTTGCAGTCATCATATCCTCCGTGAGTTTAGTTTATGCACCTCAGATCATGGATCTCTTGTACACCGAAACACACGAAAACTCGTCACTGGTTTTCGCTTCCTTGATGCTCTGCTTCATATCAATCAGTTTAAACAACATATATGGGACGCTGCTTATGGCAAACGGAAATTTGATCAGTTATAATAAGATTGCGCTTGCGGGAATCCTGCTAAACTTTGTTTTGAACTTGAGTTTGATTCCCGTGCTTTCTTCTTTTGGCTCTGCCCTGGCAAGTTTGGGAACGAACATTCTGGTCACCATTCTAATCCTTTACGCCTTACGAAAATACATACATCTTCAGGTCAAACCTAAACAGGCCGTCCGTTTTAGTGTTTTGTTCCTTGTGAGCTGCACTATTGCTTTTGGAATAAATAGTTTGAACCTATTCCCTTGGCAATGGAATTTGATTCTTGCGGGAGCATTGGGAGTAGCGGCCTCTTTCCTATTAAAAATTGTTGGCACCACGGCGCTGAGGGATTTCTTACGTTTGAAAACGGGAAATGGATAAAATAAAACAAGTCGTTTTTCTCCTTCTTGGAATCTTGTTCTGCGCAGAAGTTGTGGGTCAGGGAGACACGGCTAGAGTCTACAGTTTCGGCGGCGCTGCTGAGGATGAAGCTCGTGCCATTATTCAAACATCAGATATGGGGTATCTCCTTGTCGGAAGCACGAGCAGCTTCGGAAATGGCAATTCAGATATCTATGTCCTAAAGCTATCATCCGATTTTCAAATTGAGTGGTCGAACGTTTACGGCGGACCTCAGGTCGAGTGGGCTGAGAGTGTGGTGCAAACTCCGGACGGAGGTTACCTTATTGTTGGAGCCACCAACTGGTATGGCAATGGGGGTTATGACTGTTATTTTGTCAAAATCGAATCTGATGGGGCTTTCGAATATGAAGAAACCTACGGAGGTTCGGATTGGGACTTTTTCCATAAGGCCATTTTACTGAGCAACGGGGATGCACTTCTTCTAGGTGAAACCACGAATACAAACAATGGAAGAACGGAAGCTTTTGCCGTCAGGATAAACCCATTCGGAATTGATGTTTGGGAGAAGTCATATCCGGGTGACGGTAGTTCTATTTTTCGATCAGCTCATTTGAAAGGGTCGAATGAAGTCCTTATTACTGGTGCTTCAAGTGCAGAATCCGATAGCCTAGATTTTGACATCTATCTAGCAAGCATGGCCTATGATGGGAGCCTAAATGCGGAGTACTTCTATGGGGGCGATTTGGACGAGGAAGCCTTTGATATTGAACTTTTCAATAACGAAACCTATCTTGCTGGTTACTCAAGAAGTACGAGTCTTGAAGGTGATGAAAACGAATATCTACTAAGACTCGATGCGTCCTATTCCGTTGTTTGGGAAAGAAATCGGAAGTTCAATACCAATGGGGCTAATCTTGACAAACGAACCGACGCGAGTCGTATATATCCGTGTAACGACACTTTTATGACAGGTGTAACCTACACTTTTGGAAGTGGAAAAGGTGATGTAATTATTTCCCATTTAGAGAGTTCTGGATACGAGTATCCGACGAGTGGCTCAATCGGTGGTAATGAAGAAGATATTGGATTTGACCTTCTCCCAAGAGGAGACTCAGGTCTGGTAATCGTAGGTAGAAGTAAAAACTATGGCTCCCCATATAGCAACGTTTATTTGATGGTAATGGATACTATTCGTCGCATTACACAGCCAAATAATCCCAGCCAAGTCAAGTATATCAACCTGATAGATACGCTGCCTGCCAGCCAGCCTAATTCAATTCGTCAACTCAGCATATTGCCAGATCAAAATGAGGAAACAATAAATGACTTTTTGAAAAGCTCAGAGCTATATGGCACTTGCTCGGTTATAGATATTCAAGGGAGAGTATTGGCATTGAACTTAAAGGCTGAAGATGTGCCCTTGACTATAAATTCTTTCCAACCTGGAATCTATAGTATCCTTAGCTCAAAGGATAGACAAATGATAAGGTTTCGAATGTTTGGAGGGCTTAAACACTAAAGCACCTTCGCCTCAATCCTTCTATTCTTGGCTCTGCCCGCTTCTGTAGTATTATCAGCTACGGGATTGCTTTCGCCGTATCCCTTGGAAGTCAGTTGCTGTTCAGAGATGTCTTTTCCAACTAGATAAGTCATTACGGCTTTCGCCCGATCTTCAGAGAGCTTTTGATTTGCCGTTGCAGAGCCTACATCATCTGTGAACCCGCCAATTTCAATACGCATATCTTTAGCCTTCTTCAAAAACTTGGCGAACTTGTCGAGCTCAGCCTTCGAGCGCGGCAATAAGGCAAAACTTCCACTTTCAAAAAAGATGTTGTTCAGAACCACGGAGCTTCCCTGTGAAAGCTTTTTCAAGCGCACATTCAACTGATAGTGTTCATCTGGCGATTGACCTTTCAGAGAGAAGTTTTCTGAATGAAAGAGGTATCCTCGTTTTGTTACATTCAAGGCGTAATCGCGATTCGCGGGCAAACTCACCATAAAGCTTCCATTCACATCATCGCTGTTGGATTGTACTACAAGCTCGAAAGTTTCTAGATCAATTAGCTCAAAGTGCGCTTCTAAGCCTTGATTCGTTTTGTTATCTACCACTTTTCCCGCCGCATAGGTCACACGCTCTGGACGCGCAGCTTCATGTATCGGGAAACTGTATAAATCTGTTCTATTCTCCTTCGATCGATCGGAGGCCATGAAAGCGAAGCTTCCTTGAGGCTCTACAATCAGTCCGTGTTCATCCTTGTGCGTATTGATCGGATAGCCGATGTTTTTCGGTCTGCCCCAGCTGCCGTCTGCCTTTTTCTTCACCACGAAAATATCGAAGCCTCCCAAGCCTGGCAATCCATCAGAACCGAAGTACATGGTCTTGCCATCAGAATGTATGAAAGGTGTGAGCTCATTTCCTCCAGTGTTAAAAGGAAGGCTTATGGGTCGCTTCCATTTTCCAGTGGAATCCATTTCGCTTTGCCATATATCCATACCCCCTTTGCCCCTAAAACGGCTGCTGGTGAAATACAATGTTTTTCCATCAGATGACATGCTCGGTTGTGCATCCCACTTCTTGGAATTGAGTGGGGTATTAAGGTTCGTTGGTGTTCCCCAGCGACCTCCATGTCGCTCGCTGTAATATAGATCGCAGGAACCGACGCCATCGTCCTTATTGCAAACCGTAAGAAACAACATCCTTCCATCAGGCGATACCGATTGGGCGCCTTCATTCAGAAATACATTGTTCACTGGCTCTCCTAGGTTCAGCGCCTTGATCCATTCACCTCCCTCTTTTCGTTCTGAGTAATAAATATCCTCCTTCAACACCTGTCGCCCGCCCTGTATTCCAACGGCTTCTTTTCTTGTGAAGTACAGACGATTTCCATCAACCGTGAGCGAAGGATGAAAATCCTCCCATTGTGTATTCACTGCTGGTCCGAGGTTCTTTAATTTGAAAGGAACGGGCTTGCTCTTCAGAACAATTGCCGTATCAATGCTATTTCTTAGTGCCCGCGCTCGAGAGTTCACCTCTTCGTTTGTTGAAGGGTAGCTTAAAAATTCAGCTATCTGTTTCTTGGCAAGCTCATATTGACCAGAGCGATACAATGCTTTCGAGTGATTGTAGTAGTTGCCCGAGAAGAAGATTGGTTTTATCTGTATTGCATTTCCGTAATTCTCAGCGCTTTCAAGATAATTGCGCATTTCGTAGTGCAAGTCACCTAGCATCATATAAGCTTCCACAAACTCTGGATCCACCTCAAGTGCTTCTCTCATGAGGCTCTCAGAATTTGAATACATCTTCCGATTAAACTGACGAACACCTTCTTCAAAAGCCTTGATGGCCTTCTTTTTCTTGGTGCTGTAGTTTCCATCCGCTTGGGCATGAGTAGTGGAATTCAGACTTAAGATCACTATGAGGAAAATAAAGAGGTGACGCATCATTTAAGGAATGTCCATGAATTTGTGGCTCTGCAAAGAAATCCTCCAGTCAGCTTGCTCCTTCACGTAGTCTATAATCTGCGGGAGAACTTCATGCTGTTGTCCCCATTCGGGTTGAAGATAAAGCAAACAATCTGGATGGAGTCCATCGCGCTGATCTTCAGCCCAACTGAAGTCTTTCGCTCGGGAAACAACTACTTTCAACTCATCTGCTTTCGCGTAATTCTCTTTCATGCAGGCCTTAAATCTCTTTGGTGAAAGGCAAAGCCAGTGCCATTCTCCCGTGATGGGATAGGCTCCTGAAGTTTCAAGCCACAGATTTAATCCAGCCTCTCGAAAGCTTGAGCATAATTCGCTCAAATCGTACATGCAGGGTTCTCCACCAGTAACAACTACATTCTGAGCCTTGGAGGCTAAAACCACTTTAAGCAGTTCGTCAATCGTCATGCCGGGGTGATCATCGGCATTCCAACTCTCTTTTACGTCACACCATTTACAGCCTACATCACAGCCTCCTATTCGGATGAAATAGGCTACCTGTCCCGTATTGGATCCTTCTCCTTGAATGGTGAAGAAATGCTCCATAACTGGTAGAGTGCTTGACATGGAAACGCTTTGGGATTTCGGCAAATAAACACAATTAATTGATTTATTTGTTAGCTCAAAACCAGCAATTATGCCACTTACAGACCTTGATAAAACTAAACTGCAGGAAGCAATCTCCGCTCTTCATTCTCGAGAACACTATGAGGTATTTGTTGAAGACCCTAGGGCTTATCCACGCGAAGAATCTCAAAAGCTAGAAGATCTCTACAACCGTAGCTTCTCCTTAGCCGGAGAGAACTCGAAAAGTGAAGTACAATCCACAGAAGAGTCGCCCTTCCATCGTAGGTCTTTGGGAATCTCATACCCATTCATAAGCACGGAGACGCTCATTCGACAATCTGAGGTGGCCTTCGAAGGCTGGAGGAAAACAAATCGAGACGAGCGTGCTGAGCTTTTGTTGAGAAGCTTGGATCGAATTACGAAGCTCTTTCCGCTTATCGCTGAAACAACTATGCATACTACTGGACAGTCCTCTATGATGGCATTTCAAGCCTCAGGGCCTCATTCAAGCGACCGAGCGATGGAAGCACTTGCTATAGGTTATGAAGCTTTAGGCAGGTATCCAGAAATTTCCGACTGGAACAAGCGTATGGGCAAGCAAGAGATTCATCTTAAGAAACACTTCATCCCAAGACCATATGGTATCGGTCTAAGCATTGGCTGCTCAACTTTTCCCGTTTGGAACAGTCTCCCTTCCATTTTCGCCAACCTCATCAGTGGAAACGTTTCTATTCACAAACCACACCCAAGCGCGGTCCTGCCAATGGCGCTCGTATTAAATGCCATTAGGGAAGCAGCTCTTGAACTACATCTCGATTCCAACATTGTACAATTGGCTATGGATCCAACCGAGGCCCCACGGGCTAAAGAATTGACAGAACACAAAAGCGTTAAACTCATCGACTATACTGGAGGTTCTGAATTCGGAGAATACATTGAATCCTTGGTAGGCAAAATCACCTTCACCGAGAAAGCCGGTGTGAATCCAGTGCTACTTCACTCTACTGAAAACATAAGTTCAACACTCGGCAACTTAGCCTTTTCACTTTCGCTCTATTCTGGTCAGATGTGCACTGCGCCTCAAAACATATTCATCCCGAAAGACGGTGTCTACGAGAATGGAAGCCTCATTCCCTTCGATGAAGTGGTAGCTTCTCTTGTGCAAGCCATTCAAGGAATCAGTCAGCACGAAAAAATCGGCCCTGGAACACTCGCAGCCATCCAAGCTCCGCAAACCATCGAACGACTTAGGTCTGTATCGGAGCTCGGAGCACAAGTCCTACTGGAAGCTGAACCCTTTAGCGATCCTCAGTTTCCCAAGTCGCGTAACAGCAGTCCGACCTTATTGATGGTGGATGAGAACAATATGGAAGCGGTTGAGCGCGAATGTTTCGGCCCAATTGCCATCATCGTGAAGAGTGACAGCTACAGCTCTGCAGTGGCTCGAGCAAAAGATGTGGCCGCGAAGAAGGGAGCCATCAGTTGCGCTTGCTATTGCGTTGATGAAGACTTAAGCGCTTGGACAGCCGACCAAATGAACTCCAGCTTCGTTCCTGTTTCGTTTAACCTCTCGGGTTACATCTGGGTGAATCAAGCTGCAGCATTCTCTGACTTTCACCTCAGTGGTGCGAATCCCGCTGGGAATGCCTCTTTCGGTCAGCAAGAGTTTGTAACGAAACGTATGGTGTGGCTAGGAAATCGCTACTTCCAATCTCCTGAATAGAAAGCTCTTATTCACTCCGAAAAATTCTACATTTGCGGCGCTCGTTCAAGGACAAGTTTTATATCCCTAATTGCCCAGGTGATGAAATTGGTAGACATGCAAGGTTGAGGGCCTTGTGCTCGTTTTAGGGCGTGCTGGTTCGAGTCCAGTTCTGGGCACCAATTTTTTGAAGAAGCTCTGTTTTGACCGCAGGGCTTCTTTCATTTTCAAAACTGTGAAGGACGAGAAGTTCACCCGAACCCTTTAGGGGGCGGGAGTCCAGTTCTGGGCACCCAAAAAAAGGCGACACGAAAGTGATCGCCTTTTTTTTGGGGGGGGAAGATGCAGAGGGAAGAATAAAGTGATTCGTCTTCTTTACGCCATAGGGTTTTACTTCGAGGCATGTTTTCTTTTCACCGTTTCAAGACCTACCAAAAAGCATTCGACTATCACTCGAGTGTCTATAAGCATCTTAAAGCAAATCCAAGGATAGAGCGATATATGCACGATCAGGTTGGTCGCTCTGCGCTGAGTATTGTAGCTAATATCGCTGAAGGCTCTGGCTCGAGAAGTGATAAGGCTAGAAAGAACTATTACGCAATTGCCAGGGCATCCTTATTTGAAAACGTAGCTCTTCTAGATGTACTCTTAAAAGAATTCAATTTAGATACAAAGTAGATTGAAAAACTTCATAGGTCTGCAGAAGAGGTCTCAGTTCTACTTTACAGCATTATTCGAAAGGAAGATTAACTGACTAGGAGTACATAAATTAAGAGGATACTGAATCTACCCTCTCCCCACTCCTCTCTTCCCTCTTCAAAGGTCGCTGTTCGTCAACTTCTTCAGCATAATGTCAAACGGAATGATGAGGAAGGACATGAGTGAGACGATGAGCCACTCGGTCCAAGTAAGCGCCATGGTGCGGAACATCACACCACCGAAGTAAACAAGTATGATTTGAATGACAAAGATGAGAATGACGACACGAATGAATCCTTTGTTCTTACTCAGGTGATGAAAGAGCGTTGTTTCTTCTACACGCACGTTGAGCTTATTGAAGTTGTTCATGAACACAAAGAGCGTGAAGAATCCAGTGAGAAATGGTAATTCCCACTTCGCGGTTCCTAGGAGCTCAGGACGTTCGAAGAAGCCGTGAATGAATCTCGTTTCTAGAAAGATGATACAAATTAACGTTATGAAAATTCCATTGGCGAAGATCGACATCCACATTTG
>CAXAIH010000015.1:0-16143 GCA_963968755.1 uncultured Flavobacteriales bacterium | reverse complement strand
ACGATTTCCATATTAAACTCTCTCACGCTCTTTTATTCATTGATGAAGGCCTTCCCATTTTTTGCAGAGACGTACGAGATGTCGTTTGCCTCAATCATAAGTCCATCTGACATAACACTAGCTAGCTCAACGATAGCTTTCAATTCGCGTACATTTCCTAGAAATGTATAAGACATCAACTTCAATTTGGCTTCTTCGCTTAGCTTCAATCTATTCAGCCTATTCTCCTTATAAAAATCATCCATGAAGAAGCGTGACAGAATGAGGACGTCACTGGGCCTTTCGCGAAGTGGGGGCAAATGAATTGGCAATCCGAGCAATCTGTAATACAGGTCTTGTCTGAAATTACCTTTTTCGACTTTTTGAGCAATGTCCTTGTGGGTAGCAACAATAACTCTGACGTCTATTTTCACACTTCGATTTCCACCAAGTGGTGTTATCTCTCGTTCTTGTAAAACACGAAGAAGTTTCGCTTGTGTGGCGAGATTCATTTCGGCTATTTCATCCAGGACAAGGCTTCCGCCATTAGCTTCCTCTAACCTTCCCTTTCTTCTTGTATAGGCTCCAGTAAATGCACCTTTTTCGTGACCAAACAGCTCACTTTCCAAGAGTTCTGTAGAGATTGCAGCAACATTCAAACTAACCATCGGATTCCCTGCCCTACTTGAATTATAATGAATTGCTTTTGCGACCAATTATTTACCTGTTCCTGTTTCTCCGTAAATCGAGACAGTGATATTGGTTTGATCTGCTTTGTTCATCCGCTCAAATACGCGTTGTAGTTTCGGACTGCTTCCCTTGATGTTTTTCTTGAAATCGCACTTCTGACCAATTGTTTTTTGAAGGCTTTTAACCTTTCGTCTTAGGCCAACACTCTGCTCAATATTTTTCAGATTGTTCAAGAGCCTATTGTGCACTTCCGAGTTCTTCTCCAAATAATCATAGGCGCCCTTTTGAAGAAGGTTTACAGCAGTGGAAATATTCTCTTGAGCTGAAATGACAAGTACTGGAGTGTGTGGCCAGCGCTTGTTAGATTCAACCAGCGTCTTTTCACAGTTCTCATTTGGGATGTTGTAATCCAAGGTAATTACGTCCGGCACAACGAGGTCTTGGTCAAAGAATGATTCAGCAGAATCAAATACGAAGATTCTGTAGTCGTGGTTGCGCTCTATTTTATGCTTTAGGGCTTTCGCATAGAAGGCGTCATCGTCGATCGTACAAACTATCATCTCAATTGAATTCCCATTTTGGGAATAATTTCAAATTTAAGGATGCTGTGTTCTTAAATGCAGGCAAACGACGAAGGGAAAATGAATTCCGTTGTCCTGCAAGTTTCATTTTTCAAGAAGTGCTTCCGTTCGTTCAGTTATCGGACCCAATTAGCGATACTAAGCAAACAACAGGGGCGTTTATGCGTATATTAGTTAATCGATTAAAGAAATAAAAAAAGTATTTGTCTTTTGGTTCATTGGCATGTTGCCTTTGTGGCTTTTCGCCACACACAACCGTGCTGGAGAAATCACATATCGACACATCAATGGATTGGAGTTTGAAATTACAATTACCACCTACACCGATCCTACCTCAGCAGCTGCAGACCGTTGTGAGCTTGAAGTGAAATTTGGCGATGGTGATTTTGACACCATCCCGCGCATGAATCACCCCAATGCCTGTACTCCTTCTATTTTGTGTGATTGCCAAGGAGAGGTTCTGATTGCCAATTTGCTAAAGGAGAATATTTACAAAACGCGCCACACTTTCAGAGGACCCGGTCAGTTTGAAATCACTGTAGAAGACCCAAATCGGGTAGAAGGTATTCAGAACATTCCAGGTTCTGTGAACATTCCATTTTTCATTCGCTCAGTTATCAATATTTCTCCCCTAGTTGGCTACAACAGCTCAACCGTCCTGCTAAATCCCCCCGTTGACGATGGCTGTGTAGGGCAGCCCTATTATCACAACCCCGGTGCATTTGATCCGGATCAGGACAGTTTGGTATATAGTCTAATTAGATGTTTGGGCACAAACGGCCAAGTAGTTCCAAACTACGTATTTCCTAATTCCTTTGGTGGGGGTTCGCTGAATATCGACTCCCGAACCGGAACTCTGACCTGGGACAGTCCTACTTCAGCTGGCTTTTTTAATCTGTGTATTCTAATTACAGAGTATAGGAAAATTCCAGGAAGCAATCAGTCCATTGTAGTAGGAGAAGTTCTGCGTGATATGCAAATTCGCGTTGACCGATGTTCAAATGCTCCACCAAAGTTTATTCCTCTTGAGGGTTTGTGTGTGAATGCCGGTGACCAAATCGTGCAGCCCGTTGTAGCCTATGATACTATTGGGCAAAGCATTACACTCTCTGCTGTTGGTGAACCCTTCGAAGTAGATTCACCAGCCATATTTCCTCAACCTTTCGCCGGCCTCGATACTGTGAGAAACTTGTTTATCTGGGACACGCAATGTTCCCATATAAGACTAGCACCATACAAAGTTGACTTTAAAGCGGTTGACAATTACGCGTTTGGTCCACTGGCGAATTTCGAATCCTTTTTCATAACTATTGTGGGACCCGCTCCCCAGAATCCGCAGGCTCAGGCCGAGCAGAACACAATCCAATTGAGTTGGGAACCATCTTCCTGCACGAATGCCGAGGGCTATAAAATCTATCGTAAGATTGACTCATCAGCTTTCGATCCTGATTTCTGTGAAATCGGAATTCCGTCCTCTTTTGGCTTTGAAGAAATTACTAGTATTTCGGGAGCCTTGAATACTAGCTACATCGACGATGACGGGGGAAAAGGCTTAGTACACGGACACGTTTACTGCTACCGCATTGTTGCATACTACGAAGATGAAGTTGAAGGTTACAGCTCTACCGAGGTTTGTGCCAAACTGGACAAAGACGTTCCGGTTATTACGCATGTGACAGTTGTGGAAACGGATAATTCCGAGGGCGTTGACAGCATACGCTGGACACACCCGACCGAGATAGATACGTCGATAAAATTCCCTGGTCCATATCAGTACAAGATTTACGGAAATGACGGAAGTGACGCACCGGACTTTTATATTGGTGAAACCCCTGTTGCAAGTCGCATTTCCCTTTTAGATAGCTCCTTCGAGGCACGTCAACTCAATAATGTTGATCTACCTCAAAATTTCAAAGTGGTTCTTGAAAGTGATGGAGAAGAAGTGGGCACGACACATTCCGCTTCAAGCTTATTCTTGAGCACCTATCCTAGAGATAATGAGTTGGACTTAAACTGGAATTGCAATGTACCATGGACCAACGAGGAATACGTGATATTCAAAATGCTTGATGACACCTTTAGAATTATTGACACCACTTCACTCAGAACCTACACAGACATTGGGCTTACCAACGCAGAAGAATACACCTATTTCGTTCGTTCTTTTGGGAGCTATTCTACTGATGGGTTTCCTAACCCTATCATCAACAACTCTCAGATTGTGACTGGTATTCCCCAAGACACTGTTAGCCCTTGTCCGCCTTCACCAAATATCACTTCAGATTGTGAACTTGGACAAAACAGCCTGACTTGGACAAACCCAAACCGGACATGTCCAGACGATGCCGTTTCATACAACATCTATTGGACAGCAGTGGCTGGAGAACCTTACCTACTTGAACGTTCCCTTCCCTCTCAGTTTGATACTTCCTTCACCTTTACAGGACTAGAATCCGTTGCTGGTTGCTACGTTGTAACTGCGGTTGATTCCTTCTCCAATGAGAGTAAGTTCAGCGAACAGCTCTGCGTTGACAATTGTCCGATTTATGAATTACCTAACGTATTTACCCCAGGAGGGGATGGCTTCAACGACTACTTCGAAGCAGGGCCATACCGTTATATAGAGAGCATTGATCTTGTGGTATATAATCGTTGGGGAAATCTTGTATACGAGTCTATTGATCCAGACTTTCAATGGGATGGTACACATTACGTTTCAGGAAAAAGACTCTCAACGGGTGTGTATTTCTTCGAATGTATTGTCAATGAAATTCGCTTGAACGGAATTGTCCCTCGGCGCCTTCGTGGCAATGTTAGCATCGTAAATCAAGGCCGAATTTCAAATCCAAATTAGACTCTTTTGTTTGCAGGAATTATAGAAGATCTTGGTGAGCTGCATGCCACCAAGAAGGAAGGAACGAATCTTGAAATGGAGTTCTCATCCAACTTTGTGGAGGAGTTGAAAATAGACCAAAGCATTGCACACAATGGCGTTTGCCTTACGGTTACAGAAATCACCGACAGGAGCTATAAAGTAGTCGCCATCGACGAAACATTGAAGAAAAGCAATTTGGGTTCCCTGAAAACTGGGTCAAAAGTTAACTTGGAGCGTTGCCTTCAGCTTTCGGCTAGAATCGATGGGCATATGGTTCAGGGTCATGTAGATACTCAAGGAATCATCACAGCTATCCGCGACGAAGACGGAAGCTACATCTTTACCATCTCACACCCTAATGAAGGGCATTTCATTACTGTAGAAAAGGGTTCGATCTGCGTCAATGGAATTAGCCTGACGGTTGTGGATTCTGAGGACGGAAAATTCAGCATAGCGATTATTCCATACACCTACGAACACACGAATTTATCTGACCTTAAGGTAGGTGATTCCGTGAATTTAGAATTCGATGTAATCGGCAAATACGTAGGTCGCTATATGGAGCGGCTTTCTATCTAAAGCGGAATATTCCCATGTTTTTTTCTTGGGAGGTTTTCTACTTTGTTTTCTAGAGACTCGAAGCCAGCAATAAGTTTTTCCCGAGTGCTTGAAGGCCCAATAACTTCATCTACATAACCCCTAGCTGCAGCAATGTATGGGTTTGCGAAAAGTGCGGCATACTCTTGTTCCTTTTCCACCAACATAGCAGCTGGGTCATCCGCATTCTTAATCTCCTTTCTAAAGATTATTTCAGCAGCTCCCTTAGCTCCCATCACAGCTATCTCTGCATTTGGCCAGGCATAATTTAAGTCGGCACCAATGTGTTTCGAATTCATAACATCGTATGCCCCTCCATAAGCCTTCCTAGTGATGACCGTAATTCGTGGTACAGTTGCTTCCGAGAATGCGTAAAGTAGTTTTGCTCCATTACTAATAATGGCATTCCACTCTTGATCTGTCCCCGGCAAGAAACCTGGCACATCTTCAAACACAAGTAAAGGAATGTTGAAGGCATCGCAGAAACGCACGAAGCGAGCGGCTTTCACAGAGCACTTAATATCAAGAACTCCAGCCAAAACAGCGGGCTGATTCGCAACAATACCAATGGATTTTCCTGCAAGCCTAGCAAAGCCTACAACGATGTTATCGGCGAAGTTCTTGTGAACTTCAAAAAAACTCGTTTCATCAACAACTTCCTCAATCACTTCACGAATGTCGTAAGGCTGATTTGCCGATTCAGGAATGATCGAATCAAGGGCTTCCCGATATTCATTGGAACCTTCATATGGAACACTTGGTGCTTGCTCTTCACAATTTTGAGGCATATATGAAAGCAGCTTCTTCACATGCTCAATAGCATCGACATCATTCTTACAGGAGAACTGCGTAACACCCGACTTCACTGAGTGTGCCAATGCGCCCCCTAATTCTTCTGAAGTGACCTCCTCGTGGGTCACCGTTTTGACCACATTAGGACCAGTGACAAACATGTAAGAGGTGTCCTCAACCATCAAGATGAAATCTGTCAGAGCAGGGCTGTAGACTGCCCCACCAGCACATGGACCCATCACTGCCGATATTTGTGGAATGACGCCAGATGCACGTGTATTTCTGAAGAAAATATCAGCGTAACCTCCTAACGAAACAACACCTTCTTGGATCCTAGCACCACCTGAATCGTTCAAGCCCAGCACTGGTGCGCCATTCTTCATGGCAAGATCCATGACCTTGCAGATCTTCTCTGCATGAGCTTCTGCCAAAGAACCTCCAATTACTGTGAAATCTTGCGAGAAGACATATACCAAGCGACCGTGTACTTTACCGTAGCCAGTAACAATACCGTCACCGAAAAACTTCGTTTTATCCAAGCCAAAATTGGTACTGCGGTGGGTTACCAATTGCCCAAGCTCTTGAAAAGTTCCGGCGTCTAAGAGCAAATTAACTCTCTCCCTTGCAGTAAGCTTTCCCTTGGCGTGTTGGGCTTCAATTCTTTTTTCACCACCTCCTAAGAGAGCTTCACTTACCCTCTTTTTCAAGTCATCTGATTGTTCTTTCAATTCTCAAGTGTTATATCGAAGCTTAGAAATATACGACCGCATTGAAAGCCGTTCCCACTCTTGAGTAGATTACAGCGAACCACGGTTCAGAACTAGGGGTAAAAATAATCAAATAGGGCTCTAAACAAAGAAGCCCACACAGGTGCAGGCTTCTAAATAAAATGTCTGAATAGTGATTACCTGTATAAGGCTACTGTGCCCATGTACTCGTGGCTCTCTTTAACCTCTTCATAGTCGCCTATAAACATCGACCATGTATAGGTTCCAACTTGTCCTGGTGATCCGTTTACTGTCCCGTCCCAACCCTGATTTTTATCTCGGGTTTCAAAAACAAGCTTGCCCCAGCGATCATAAATCTGCATTAAAAACTGGTCGTCCTCTATGCCCATTCCAACCGGCTTGAACAGGTCGTTCATTAAGTCACCATTTGGGGTGAAACTAGAAGGTACGAAGAAGGTGAACCGCGCTCCGACAACCGCCGTCATGATGGTATCATCTTCACATCCGTTTTTAGATTGAACCAGTAGACGAACTGGGTATTTGGCCGTATCCTCATTAGGGAAACTAAATGTTGGGTTCTGTTCCTCGGAAGATCCTAAAGATTCGAAATTCCAATTCCAGCCTACTACATTTCCTCTTGAGGCATCGTTAAACTTCATAACTGGATCTAGAACTGTAACGGGGTTTGGTGTCATTGTGAAGCTCGCTACTGGAGCTGGCAGAACAGTTATATACGCCTCCTTGGTTAAGCTGTCAGTACAACCTTCAAAATCAGTAATCTTCAGCTTAACGTTGTAGCTCCCTGGACGGACAAATTTCGCGGAAACCTTCTCGCAACTCTCAAGGCTAATTCCATTTCCAAAGTTCCAAACGCAGGATGCGCTCGAATCTGTTAAGTTCCGGAATGAAACTGCACCTGGATTACAAACTAAGTCCGTGTCTGACACAAAATCAACTTCTGGAAGAGGTTTGATGTGGACATAGACACTATCATTCACAGTTGGCGTACCACAATCGTCAGATAAGGTGAGGTAGTACATTGTTGAATAGAAAGGCAAAGCGGTCGGACTGGCAGAGTTTTCTGAAGTTAAGCCAGAAATTGGAGTCCAATTAAAGCGGTATCCTGCACCCCTACCCCCTATCGCTGTGGCTTGAAGACTCGTTCGCTCTCCTAAGCAAATACTCGCATCTTCCGATAATTCAACTTTAAGACTATCGTGAAGCTGAACGTTCACTGTCTTTAATGCCGTTACACAGCCTTTTGAATCCTCAGCGTAGATAGTGTAGATCTCGTCTTGCTCCGGGCAAACCGTTTGAGAAGGAGCAACACCTAAGCCAGGTCCCCAGAAATAATTATATGGACCTACATTTCCACCTGTTGCGTTTGCCGTGAGCGTGGTACAAGCACTCACACAAATTACAGTAGAGTCGATATTTGTTGAAAGCTTTAATCTCGGCGGCTCAGTCAAAACAAGGTTCTGGCTAGCACGGCAATTATTGATGTCACGAATTAGGACTTGATAGTTCCCAGCTGTTAAGCCTGAAAACTTAGGGAAGGTTGAAAAGCTCGTACCGTTGTTTATGCTGTAGTATAATGTGCTCTTTCCTCCACTTGCTGCAATATCAATGAGTGCATCATCATAACCAAAGCAGGTAACATTTCCTTCGATAACTGAGTCAATTTTCACGAGTGGATACTCAATGATGGTAAAGACAGAGTCGAATACACAGTTATGGGCATCCGTAACAATCAGACTATCTATGCCGCCACAAACATTAAGGGCAGTATCGCCGGAAGATCCTCCGGCCCAGGTGTATGTATAAGGAGGAACACCTCCTGAAGCACTTGCAATCGTGCGCGCATCGCATGCTCCAAAACAACTTACCTCAGTCGCTCTCAAAGTAGACTGCAGCAAAGGCGGTTCAGTTAGAGTTATCATCTGCGGTGTGGTGAAGCACCCATCTGAACTCTTAACAATAACATAGTGATCTTGCGCCTTCAGGTTGCTCAATTGAAAACTGGTGCTGAACGTTGAACCGCTGTCGTTAGAATATTCATAAGGAGCTAATCCACCTGAAGCGAATACCTCAATTTGCCCATCATCAGATTTCCAACAATTCAAATCACGTGTCCGGATTGAGTCAATCAGTGGAGCGTTGTTCTTAAGGGTATCCAAACTGCTTGAGTAACATCCTCCATCGTCCTTGATTACAATGTTATAGTACCCATTGGCCAGGTTGGTAAAGGTTCCTGAGGACTGATAATTTTGGCCACTGTCAATGGAATATGTATATGGAGCAGAGCCACCAGATCCTGTGATATTGTAGGCGCCATTGTCAAAGCCGCAATTTGGATTTACCCCGATTACGTTCGGCGGGTCAAATGAATCCATACGGATCCAAATGGTATCTGTAGTCGAGCATCCGCATGTATCGTAGAAGGTTACAGTGAATTTTGTATCGTTGTATACGGTAGCAATAGGACTTTGAATACTGTCGTCATTCAGATACACACCGTTATCCCAAGCAAAATTTCCACCACCAGCACATAGGGAAGATCCCACAGCGTCAAGCTGGACTGGAACGCCCGGACATACAGCTGTATCATTTAGCCCTACATCAACAGTAGTTAGGCGAATGGTGACGGGCAGGGAAGTATCAGAGCATTTTCCGAAAGTATCTGTAACTACAACCTCATACGTAATGGAGTCGTAAATCGTCGCAGTAGGATCATATAAAGTATCATTGTTCAAATAAGTACTTGGCAACCATTGGTATCGGTATCCTGCAGAATCTGGACCCTGACAATAGCTCAATTTCATGTTAGGCCGATTTGTTTGCGATGCCCAACTAGCAGCGTTGCCTCCACAAACATTTCCAGAACTGCTGTAATTGGTATAACAAGAATTCCAGCCTGTATTGGTATAATAGGTTGTGCTGTTCAAGGCAGATCCCGAATTGCTGAAGCAGACTTCGACGACAATGTTTGAGGTACCATCGTAATCGTAATTCTGATCAAACAAATGCGTATTCCATCCTGCTGCAACCGTTACTGTTTTCGGGTCAAAGACTTGAGCAAGACCAGTTTGCCATGAGGAAAGCACCGTATCGCTAGTGCAGCCCATTTTAATAGTATAACTCGTATAAATGGCCTGATTGAGACTCGACACATTAAACGATAAGGAGGTAAACATTCCGTTCTGAACACTAGCTGCCGAAAGCTCTGACCGGCGAATTAAAAATTGATGTCTTGCAGAGCGAGCTGATCCTCCATATGGAGATGGCCAAGCTACAGGAGTAGCACCAGCCGTTCCGTTCGCACTGGTCCCAAATCCAAATTGTACAGCTACCTCACTTCCAGAACATGCAAAATTGCTGAGCCCACAAGACGTTGGGGAATGTCCTAGCGCTGCGACAAAATCGAGAGGGGTTCCTGCACAAACTACCGTATCCTCAGCTCGTGCTTGAATGAGCTCAGGGAATGGTGGAGTCACGACTATATTCATGGAAGTCGTTTTAATACAGCCACTGTCAGATGTTACCGTTACTCTATAGTCAGTAGTAAATACTGGTGTTACATTCGGGCTCTTTGCCGAATCGTAATCTATTTTACTTCCATTTGGCCTCCAACGATAGGTATAGCCCCCAGCTAAATTTGCGTTGACGTCAATTTGAATGGTCGAATCATTAAAGCAGATTGTTGTATCGTCTGTTATTGTAAGTGAAAAATCATCTGCCACAACTACTTTAAGCGTATCCTTCGTTTTACATCCTTGTCCAAGGTTAGAGCTTACCTCATAGACAGTTGTAGTCGATGGATAAAAGCGTGCCTGCATACAGGTGTCATTCGCGTTGGTATCACAATCGAAATTAGATCCGTAAACAATGGGAGATCCATATAATGCTCGCCAAGTCACCGCGGTTCCACCAATCACATAAACGCTTGCTGTATCCACACCTCTACAAATGTATTTATTGGGCCCTGCCTCCGTTGCAGGTATCACTTTTACGGTATAACTCGATGTCGTAAAGCCAGGAACAGGACAAGCGTCATCACTCGTTTGAACGAAAAAGACATTCGTTAAAGAACCTGTTTGAGTTGCGCGCCATCCAATGGTAACAACGTGAACAGAGTCATCAATGGCATTTATTGAAAAGGTAGCACCCGGTAGTATTGAAGTAACATTCGATGTAATCAATAGGGTGTCTAATGTATCCTCTCGGTAGCCATAGTAATCCCAAATTGTAAGGTCAAAGGAAAAGGTGTCTCCCAAGCATACTTCTACTAAATTGTTCGTGTAATCAACATACCCTACACCGGTGTAGTTCGTTATTCCCAAGGTGTCATAGGGCGGCGTATTACTACAGGTCTCAACGCGAAATTGAATGTCACGCATCGTCTTCCCTTTCTTGTTTCCACTAGCGTCCCACTCCGTAACTTCTACCGCCATCACAAAGGATCCGGTAACTGTTGGGGTAAAACGAATTTGTCCTGTTAAGGTGTCCAAGGTAATCCCTGGGAATGGGAAATTCGTAGAAGCTGGAACTGTCCAGTTGATACAAGTAGTAGCGTTCGTACGTGGGCAAATAAAACGGTACGTCAAACTGTCGCCATCAGGATCCGTAGCTCCCATATTGTAGCTTACCGGGAAGCCAGCACATACATATGGAATCGCACTTGTTCCAAAGGATGGAGAACTGTTACAGGAGTCCACTTGGTTGCAGAGCTCAACTTCAAAATATACGGAGCTCGCCGCGGCATTTCCTAGGGAGTTCCTACAACAAGGAGGTGAATAGCCAATAGTCCAGCAATTACATCTTGGTGTTGCAACAAAAATTCCTTGATAGATATACTCCTCATAACCCGTTGTCGAGCCAGATGCACAGTTAGACTGCTGAGAAGAACATATTTGAGAAATATCCCATGCATTCGTAGCTAGAGGACCCGTCAATCGGTTTAGTTGAACCGATGCCGACCCACCACAACTACTAGTTGGGCTAACTGTAATGCTATTCGAATTAAATCCGGCACCATTACAATACCTAAAAACCTTGAGTGTAATGAGAAATGAATCCTGACCTATACAGGTATAGGTGATTTCACCCCCGGCCATGTGAGAAGCGCTCACATTACTTGAGAAGGCTAAGGTCAACACGACCAGGGTTGCTATGTATTTAAAGAACCTCACGATACTCAAAAAACTCCGGAAAACCTACAAACTTAGTTCATTCATGCCTTACTAACAAAACCATTTCTTCGGCACCCGTGTTTAGTTTCATGAGAACTGAGCACCTATTCGTCTTAAAAACTCTATGTAATTCCTCTTAGACGGAAAAAACTCAAAAGGATGCCTCTTTAAAACAGAAAAATAATTCGATCCGCCTAATTCAACGCAAAAGCGACAAGGTTCCAACATATTCATGTCTATCCTTCTTCGACTTTAAATCGCCGGTAATAACTTGATAGGTATAGGTGCCCTGCATAAGTAGCTCACCCGTTTTCATGTTTCGGCCATCCCAGCCTTTACCGATGACATCAGTAGTCCAAACCCTTTTACCCCATCGATCAAAAACTGATAATTCATACTGATCTCCTTCAACCCATTGTCCTTGGGGAAGCCAAATATCGTTGACTCCATGACCATTTGGAGTGAAGGAATTTGGTACAACGAATGAGTACTCCGGCCCGACTTTTATTTGTCTCACAGTATCATCCTCGCATGACTTGTCACTTTTCACCCAAAGTCGAACCGGAAACAATCCTGTATCTGCTGGAAAGCGTATGACTGGCTTATGAAGAAAAAAACATCGCAATCAAAGGAAAAAGCCAAAGCAGTCTATGCGCAGGTTTCATCTACACAGGTTTGTTTTTCAGCAAGGCCAATAGGGCAGCTTTGTGCAAGAGTTGGATTCATTCCGAGAAGCGCGGTCTGAACCAAAAGCGGGTAGCTCAGGAAACTCTTAACGGAGGAGGGTCACATTTCCAAAATGTTCATGCCCACCTTTTTCCTCGCGCAAGTCACCTGTAATAACTTTCCAAGTGTACGTGCCTTGGTCGAGTGGTGTTCCATTTTTGGAATCAGTTCCGTCCCATTCAGCGTAATAATCTTCAGAATACCATACCAACTTACCCCAGCGATCGTAGACCCACACAAAGTATTGATCACCTTCTATTCCTAAACCAACGGGCTTCCAGGTTTCATTCTTTCCATCTCCGTTTGGCGTAAAGGAGCTTGGTATGTACACTAAGTATTCCGATGCGACTACTAAGTTAATAAGGGTGTCATCTCTACAACCTTTATCAGAAATCACCTCAAGACGAACGGGATAATGTCCGGTGTCTTCAGGGAATTCAAATACGGTATTCTTCTTTTTGGATGTTCCAAGCTCAGCAAAATTCCAAGAATAATCCGCAATCTTACCTTCAGATTTATCCAAGAAAACAATCTTAATATTTACAAAGGTTGTTGGGTTGGGATTCATTTTGAAAGAAGCTTTTGGGGTCGGATGGATAGTGATATAGTCTTCTTTGGTGTAGATACCTGAACATCCCATTTCCGTTTCCACGTACAAGCTCACCGAATACGTTCCAGCCTTCTCATAACGTTTGTTGACGTCTTCACAGCTAAACACAGTATCCTGTCCAAAAACCCAGTAGCAGTTAAAGCCAGGAAGGATGGTCTGATTTGTAAATGATATTTCAGCCGGCTCACAACCATCTAAAACATCAGCAGCGAAGGATATGCCTGGATCAGACAAGACATCAACTTTCACCGAATCAATAATCGCTGGTGACCCACACTCATCCGTAATACGTACTTCGAACCAGGTATTCGTACCCGGACCAGCCGTTGGATTCTGTATAAATGGATTAGAAAGGTCTAAGTATGGATACCACTCATAAGTGTATCCTGACCCCCAGCCGCCACTCGCCTGCGCCATCAATTGAGCCTGTGACCCAATACAGATGGTTGTGTCGTTAGCAGTCAAGACCGAAAGCGAATCGTTCAATCGAACATTAATGAATGCAGCTGGTGAATTACATGCCTTGCTATCTGAAGCATAAACACTAACTACCATATCTTCTTCTGGACAAACTGAAACAATAGGCCCTGATGGTAAGTTTGGACTCCAGTGATACGTGTATCCCCCTGCATTTCCTCCTCCTGCTAAAGCACTTAGCTCTGCACAGTTTGAAACGCACAGACGAACTGAATCTTTGCTCGCGGTAATATTCATGGGTGGAGGCTCTGTGATATCAATAGTACCATATGATCTACAACCTGCCTGATCTTCTATAATCAAACCATAGGTTCCTGCAGCTAAACCACTGAAGGTGCTGCTATCATTGCTGTTAAACCCATCAGGATTTTGGAAGGTCTGTCCCCCATCAATCGAGAAGGTATAATACGGAATGCTATCCGATTCACTCAAGGGATATTTACCAATGTCGTAACCCCCTGAACCTCGAATTAAAATCTTACCATCTATATAACCGAAACAACTTACTGGGTCAAACTCTAAAGTCTGAACTTGCAATAAAGGTGGCTCCTCAACAATGAAGGTATCCCGAACCTCGCAGCCATTGTCATCTGTCAACAGTAAGTCGTAGCTACCAGCCTTTAAGTTGTCATTGATGGTGTCCAAAATACCGTTCGACCATAGGAATGAATGTGGAAGAACGCCGCCACTTGAGTGCACTTGTACTTTTCCGCCACCCTGCTGAAAACATAAATCTCCGATTAGAGAATCTTGGAAGAGTTCGAGCACCGTAGGTTGTTTAATCGTATCAACCGAAGGAAGTGAAACGCAGCCAGTTGCTGAACGCACCATGACATGATATTCATTGGCCCGCAGACCGGTAATCGGATTCGCCAACTGCCACGTTGACCCACTATCCACACTAAATTCCATTGGAGCGACACCTCCACGTGGATCAGCCTGAACCAAAATTTCTCCGTCTGTAAAATCAAAACAACTCACATCTGTAAGGCCAAGAGAAGTGATGACTGGCGAACCTTTCATGAGCAAGGTATCATGCACTGTTTCACTTACACAACCTATTGAATCGATTACTACGTATGAATAGTAACCTTGAAAAAGGCCCGTAAATAGGCTGTCAAATTGAAATACGTTTCCTGTGTCGATGCTGTACGTAAATGGGCTATAGCCACCAACAACACTCAGCAAGAGCTCACCATCAGCTGAATTACAATTCGGTTCCACCTGAGCGGCAGAGGGTGTGCTCATTGCATTAACCGTCAAGGTAACGGTATCTTGAATGCTACATCCACATGTATCACTAATGGTAACAACAAAATCAGTTGTTTGATACACTACGGCGATTGGGTTTTGAGTACTATCATCATCTAGATATTGCCCATTGTTCCACGTATATTGAGTTGTAGAACCACATGTTCCGCTCGCCGAACTAAAGAGCTGAATACTATCCCCAGGACAAACTGCTGTATCGGGCCCTGCAGTTGCCCCAGCAATATCAATCTCAGTCATAGCAGAGTCGAAGCACAAGCCAAAGGTGTCTGTAACGATTACTTTAAACTCTGTAAAAGCACTAATGCTAGCCTGTGGAGTTTTTGCTGTATCAAAATTCAATGGACTTGCAGGAGACCATAAGAAGGTATAAGCTGCAGCGTCTGGAGCACCACAATAACTAAATCTGGTATTTGGTCGATTCACTTGAGAACCCCACGCAATTCCAGTATTTCCGCATACCACTTGTGTATTGCTATAACTAGACAAACAAGAGTTAAAGGTAGTTGGTGTATAAGCCGTCTGAGCACTTTGACTCGCGTTTCCTACCATCATATTGAAACAGATTTCAACCACAACGTTCGAACTTCCATCATAGAGGAAATTTTGATCGAAAGTGTGCTGAACCCAACCCGTGGATATTGGAGTGTTTTTGGGAGTATATACTTGATTTAATCCTGTTTTCCAGCCTACAAGAGCAGTATCACTCGTACATCCCATTTTAATCTCGAAATTCTTGTACGTGCTAACACCTGAATTGGCTGCTACATAGAAGGCCAGAGACTCCACCATTCCATTGGACATACCAAGCGCACTCAATTCCGAAGCTCGATACAAAAACTGAACTCGACCGGCTTTAAAACCATTCCCATACACAGCAGGCCATGCTGCAGGACCAGTACCTGTTGCCGAATTGGTGTTTCCAGTTGACTGAGAAGTAAAGTAATTCAAAGAACCAGGACAAGGGTCTGAAGAAAGTCCACATGTCTGAGGGTTGTTACCTAAATCAACATTCAAATTCGTTGTAATTCCTGCACAACTTATACTATCATCGGGGAATGCCGTAATATTCGCAGGGAAGGGTGGCGTGACTCCGACATTTACTTCATCCTTATGTACACAGCCACTATCCGATGTGATTGTCACACGATAATTAGTGCTGAAAATTGGGGTCACATTAGGAGTTTGACTCGTATCATAATCCAATTTGCTTCCATCTGGCCTCCAACGATAGGTGTAGTTCACAGGCAAAGACCCATCGACCCGGATCTGTATAGTCGAATCAGAGAAACAGATGGTTGTATCATTCGTGGTAGTCGTTGTAAAATCTCTAACTACAGTTACCGTCAAAGTATCTTTGGTTTTACATCCTTGTCCAAGGTTAGAGCTTACCTCATAAACCGTCGTATGGCGAGGGGCAAATTGCGCAGACATACAGGTGTCATTCGCAGTAGTATCACACCAAAAGTTAGAGCCATATACGATGGGGTCACCCGACAAGGCTCTCCAAGTAACGCTCGTTCCACCAACCACATACGTTGAGGCTGTGTCTACACCCCTACAAAGTATGTGCGAGGGCCCTGCCTCCGTTGCAGGTATCACTTTTACGGTATAACTCGATGTCGTAAAG
>CAXAIH010000014.1:0-16714 GCA_963968755.1 uncultured Flavobacteriales bacterium | reverse complement strand
AAAGTAACCCCTTGATGGTCTACATGGGTGGAAAGATTGGATTGCTGGATTTGGTGAAAAAGCAGGACTACCTTTTCCCTCCAAAATTTGAGGAAATTGAGAAAATGAGCTTCGCCGAGTTTGAAAAGATAGAGGCAAAGCGAAACCGTTATTACAAGGTAAAGGAGCACGGCTTGTGGGGAATCAGTTTTATTTCGAATGAAGCAGCCTCTGCAGTAATGCCTTCTGAGTATGACGAGATAGAGCAAATGAATTCAAGTCATCTACTTCAAGTGGTGAAAGCGGGAAAGTCAGGACTTATTGGTTTGAAGCATCAAGATGGCTCGCTGGAAACCTTAATCAATCCGGGCTATGATGAGGTGCTCGCCAGTGCCAATTCAGGAAAGGGCCTAGAACGAGAAATTTTCTTCTCCCTCAAATTCGACGGCAAGTACGGTTTTGGCAAACTAACATCAGGAGCCGTCGATAAATTCGAATTGATTTCAATTCCAAAATTTGAAGAGCTACGAGACATCGACTTCGAAGAAGGGGAGTCGGGATTTGTAACCTTCGACTACAAGCAGAATGGAAAATGGGGTTACGTGATTTATTTCAACAACGGCGCTAAAAAGGAAGTCCAAGCCAAGTACGACAATATCTACTTTGCACACCACCAAGACATTGCTATGCATTTCACAGAAATGTCAGGAACCTTGTTCTTCAATCCGCACAACGATTATTCAAGAATTCTTGTCAAGAATTATCATAAATGTTTCTCTGAAGGTCTTTTGGAGTTGAATGTGCCTGTTCCTTACCTAAACGAAATTGGCCAGGTATTGATGATCTACGACGATCGTAAGCATACCAAGCTGCTCCTTGAAGATTACTCGCTCGATATTAAAGGGAACCTCTTCAAAATTGAAAAGTATATCACTCCTGAGGTGTGGGATAAACTACGCCTGAATCTCGATGCATCCTCCGTGATAATTGAAGAAACAAAAATTCCTGCGGCCAAACTGCTCGAACGTTTCAACGATGGCTTGAAGGTGAGCGGAAACAGGATTAGCGGTTCCGTGAGCAATGGTTTGGTTCGATATGCAGAGTTCTTGGATGCAAACAAGAAAGTGATGGAAGTAGAGTACACCTGCCTTCCTGATGGAAAACTTGCCCAAGTACACCAAGGGCATATGGTTCAACGCTACTCCTATGGCGAAGACGGATTCAGCATAGAGTATTACGAGCCTGCCAGCGAGGTAAAGAAGGATATGCGCCAAGAATTTACCTACGATAGCATGGGTAACTATGCTAGTATCAGCTATTGGCGGAACGACATTTCAGGACGTAAATCGGTCTTTTCTTATTCAGAAGATGGCCTTCTTACTTCCTACCAAGAGTACCTTCTTGATCCCCAGAAAAAGAAATTTATGGGGAACGGACTATACGATTTCATCTTTTCTGAAGACACCTTGTTGGCTTATGTATACCGCGACAACCAAGCCAAATTGGAAGGACTAAGCTTCGATAATTTGCCCTCGAAGTTGATGACGATTGAATACGATAATGAGCAGACTCCTTATGGGGTCAAAGTGAGCTTATTGCCCGACAGCATTCCAGACCCAGAAGGCGCTTATGTTGAAATTCAAACTGGCCCTGAAGGGCTCTTTGAAAAGGCGATTATTTATAGTGCAGAGGACAAAGTGCTCAACGAGCTTAGCGATCTAGAGGGCATGAAATTCCTTCCTTCTCTGAAGTTGTTCGCTCCTATAGAGCGAATCGATTAAAGCTCCCCGTCGCGGAGTTCTACGCCCAACTCAGAATTGAGTCGGGTATAGATTTTCTTCATCACCTTATCAATTTGCTTGTCGACCAAGGTCTTTTCTGGGTCCAAGAATTCAAAGGAGATGGCGTATGATTTTTTACCTGAAGGAAGCCTCTTGCCTTCATACACATCGAAGAGTCCAACTTTTTGTAGAAGGCGTTTCTCCGTGGATCGTGCAATCTGCTCAATCGCGTTGAAGCTTGTTTTCTCATCCATCAAAAGAGCAAGGTCGCGCCGTACCTTTTGTTGTTTCGGCAAGTCCTCAACTTGCAACTTCAACTCCGAGAACATTTCTAGAAGATGAGTCCAATGAATGCTGGCGTAAAAGACTTCAGTTTCAATTCCAAAAGCTTTGCGGTAGTCGTCGGAAACAACACCAATTTCACCTATCCACTTGTGCTTGTAATTGTAATGCATTCCCGATTTCAAGTAGGCGCGGTCTACTTTTTCTAGTTTAAGTTCATCAATGTGCCCACCTGCTTTTTCCAGCAAGACTTCTAAGTCATTTTTAAGCAAGAAAACGTCGCTCTGACGAGAGGCAGAATTCCAACTTTCCCCATCGAATGAACCAGCCACGAACATATCGAGGTAGTGTTGTTCTACATATTGTCCAGCGCGTTTCCGATATGTGTTGCCATATTCAAAGAGCTTCAAGCTTCCTTGCTTGTGATTCTGATTGAGACGAATGGTCTCCAGTCCTTGGAACAAAAGTGTTTGCCTAAGAATATCCAAATCTGAACTCAAGGGATTCAGCATGGACACCAACTCTTCTTTCTTCCAAACTGTGTCGTTTTCGTAATTGCTTGATTTGCTCAATGAGTTCGACATCATCTCGGTGTAGCCGCGTGCTACAAGTAGGTCAGAAAGCTGGTTGAGAAGTTGTTCTGCATTTGGTTTGGGGCTCGTATTCAAATTGGAACTGAGCTTCTCAGGAATATCGATTTGGTTGTAACCGTAAATGCGCAGAATCTCTTCCGCAACATCGGCTTTTCTCGTCACATCTACCCTGTTCGTTGGAATCTTCAAGAGCAATTGCTTTTCATTTTCCATGCTGATGTCAAAGCCCAACCAGAGTAGGATATCTTTTATCTTCTTTCGTGGAATTTGAATACCAATTAGCTGATCTAAGTATGCATAGTTGAAGTCCAATTCTTGACGTAAAATCCTTTTTGGATAAAGGTCATAGACTTCAGATGCTTTTCCACCATTGGCTTCAAGACAAAGAAGTCCGGTGGCAAAATCAAGTGCCTTTAAAACACCATAATAATCTACACCGCGTTCGAAACGGTAGGAGGCATCGGTGTTTAAGCCATGGCGTTTGGCTGTTTTACGCACAAATACTGGATCGAAATAAGCGCTCTCCAAGAAAATACGTTTGGTGTCTATTGTAACTCCGGAGGTCATTCCCCCGAAGACGCCAGCAATGCACATCGCCTTTTGTGAATCACAAATCATCAAATCCTGCTCGTTCAGTTCACGGGCTTTTTCATCAAGTGTCACAAATACTTCCTTGGCTTTCGCCAATCGAACTACAACTTTCTTTCCCTCAATTTTATCGTAATCGAAGGCATGTAAAGGCTGCCCGAGGTCGTGAAGCAGGTAGTTGGTGATATCTACCACATTGTTGATTGGGCTCAAGCCAATCGCGCGTAGACGATTTTTTAGCCAGTCTGGAGAATCCTCAACTTCGAGGTCACTGATTAAGACTCCTGCATAGCGTGGAGCTGCTTCTTGGTTTTCAACGAGCACTTCAACTTTCAATTTCTCGGAAGAATTGACAATACTCGGAACGTCGATCGCCTTCAGGTTTTGTTTCTCGTCGGCTTTGCCTTGAACCTTCAGCGCTGCTAGAAGGTCTCGCGCTACACCACGATGGCTCATAGCATCTGTGCGGTTTGGCGTCAAGCCTATTTCTATGGTGTAGTCTTCCTCAAGACCAAAAACCTCACGTGCAGGGCTGCCCACTTTCGCTGAGGTGTCCAGAACTAGAATTCCATCGTGATCGGAGCCCATTCCAATCTCATCTTCGGCGCAGATCATACCCATGGAGACTTCACCACGAATCTTGCTTTTCTTAATCTTGAATGAATCGCCTTCATTCGGGAATAGCGTAGTTCCCAAAGTAGCAACGATTACTTTTTGTCCGGCAGCAACATTGGGCGCGCCACATACAATGGGTAGTAAATCGTCAGCGCCTACATCCACCTTCGTGATGCTTAGTCTGTCAGCATCAGGATGAGCCGATTTATGAACGACCTCGCCTACTACAAGACCTTCGAGACCGCCTTCAACGGATTCAAATTTTTCAAAACCTTCAACTTCTAATCCAGTGTCCGTTAGAATGTCGCAAACTTCCTTAACTGGAAGATCGAAATCGAGGTGCTCTTTGAGCCAATTGTATGAGATTTTCATAAGGCTGCAAAGCTAAGCTTAAAGGCAGTTTCAGCAAAGTCAAGTTTCTACTTCTGTATTCTACATTTTTATCCATATAGTAGCAGCTTCACCGTACTTAAGGTACGCGGTACAATAAGCCTTATATTGTCCAACTGAATCCAGATACAAAGTTCAAAACATGAAGCCAGTTATGCCTTGAATAGCCATTCTCCTCGGTCTCTTAGTCGCAAGTAGTTCACTGCTCGCTCAATCCTTGCCGATCGATTTCAACGCGAGCCTCGATCAATTTCAGGGTTTTGGAGGATTGGTTTTCCTGAAAACGGCAGATCCAATAGATGCGGGAAATCAGGTTGGAGAATTCTCAAATAATGGGGGTGACCCTTGGGAAGGTGGCTACATAGAGCCCATAAATAGTATGGATGTATCGATGTACAAGACCTTCGATTTGAAGTTTTATTCGCCGGACGCCAATACGCACAGCGTGACCTTAAAGTTGGAAAAGGGAAGTCAAGCCGATGTGGAAGTAACGGAGAATTCAAGTGTGCTTGGGTGGAACAACCTGAGTTTCGATTTTTCTTCGGCCTCTGGAAGGTATTATCGCCTCATCCTCTTTGTGGATGGAGGAACCGCTGGAACAGGGACTTTCTACTTCGACGATATTGAAAATGGATCGCTTGATACAAGCAATGGACTTGACACGGTATATACTCAATTGATGTGGGCTGATGAGTTCGATTATTTTGGACCGATAAAGGCTTCAAATTGGTTCTCTGAGACTGTTCCGCAACAAAATGGAAACTGGTTCAATGGGGAAGTTCAGCATTATACGGATCGAACTGAAAACGCAGTAGCAGCTCACGGCATGTTGACCCTCACAGCCATAAAAGAGACCTACGATTTTCAAGGCAACGTCAAGGGTTCTCTCGCAGAAGATATAGAGCGAGCTTCTATGGTAAAGCTTTCACCGAATCCTAGTAATGGCAAGTTCGAATTGCTTCTAAGTGAAGACATAGATCCTTCGCACATTAAGCTAATAAGTGCAGGTGGGCAGCTAGTAATGAGCAGGGATGTTCGAACATCTGAAAAGCAGATATTCAACCTAGACCTCGAAGCTGGGGTGTACTACTTCGAGCTTAGCAACGACTTCGGAAGACGATGGCAGGAGCGCCGGGTCATTACAGACTAAAGCTTAACTAATTCGCGCCCAATTTGGGTTTTCTTTTTCCAGCTGTCTGTATCGTACTTGGATGCGTTTATGCTCGGTCTTTTCCATTTCTGGGTCCTCACTCAAAAAGAGCTGTGCTTCATGTCGAGATAGTTTCACCAAGTCAGCGTCTGCAGTCAAGCTTGCCAATTTGAAATCCATCACGCCACTCTGTTGAGTTCCCATCATGTCGCCAGGTCCTCTCAAACTCAGATCAACTTCCGCAATCTCAAAACCATCGTTGGTGGAACACATCGTTTTGAGTCTGGTTTTTCCATTCTTACTCAGCTTTTGTCCCGACATCAGAATGCAGTAGGATTGCTCCGCACCTCGTCCGACACGCCCGCGCAATTGATGTAATTGGGATAACCCAAATTTCTCGGAACTCTCGATCACCATCACCGACGCATTCGGCACATTCACGCCAACTTCAATTACGGTAGTAGCGACCATGATGTCCGTTTGGCCTTTTACAAAACGATGCATCTCGAATTCCTTGTCTTCCGACTTCATCCTTCCGTGAACGACACTTACCTGATACTTGGGTTTTGGAAAAGCGCGATCAATGGCTTCGTAGCCGGCCATGAGATCGGCGTAGTCTAATTTTTCCGACTCTTCAATCAGAGGATACACGATGTAAATCTGTCTGCCTTTTTCAATTTCTTTCTTCAAGAAACCATTCAGCTTCAGCCTTGAATTCTCAAAATAGTGCACGGTTTTAATCGGCTTTCTACCAGGGGGCAATTCATCAATTACGGAGGTATCCAAATCGCCATAGAAAGTCATGGCTAAGGTTCTTGGTATGGGCGTGGCCGTCATAACCAACACGTGTGGTGGGTTGCTATTTTTTAGCCAAAGTTTAGCGCGCTGCGCTACACCAAAACGATGCTGCTCATCAATGACGGCAAGGCCTAAATTCTTGAATTTAACCTTGTCTTCAAGAAGGGCATGCGTTCCCACTACAATCTTCAAATCCCCAGAAAGTAATGCTTCATGAATGGGGTCACGTTTTGATTTCTTCACACTTCCCGTCAGCAGTCCAATCTTGATTCCCATAGGTTCGAGAAGTTCAGAAATACCCTGGAAATGCTGTTGAGCAAGAATCTCCGTTGGAGCCATGATGCAAGCCTGAAAACCATTGTCGATGGCGAGTAAAGCGCAGAGTACGGCAACGATGGTTTTGCCCGAGCCAACGTCACCTTGAAGAAGTCTGTTCATATGACTGCCACTGCCAAGGTCTTTCCGAATTTCCTTCATGACACGTTTCTGAGCTCCGGTCAAATCAAAGGGAAGGTGTGATGTATAGAAGTCCGTAAAATGTTTTCCGACCTCAGAAAAAACGAAGCCTTGATAGTTGAGCTTGTGCTGAAGGTTGATTTTTTGAAGTCGGAGCTGGGTGAAAAAGAGCTCTTCAAATTTGATTCTGAAACGGGCTTTTTCAAGCAGCTCATAATTGGGAGGAAAGTGAATGTTCTGATGCGCCTCAGCTCGTGAGATGAGTTTTAGACGATGATGTAAGCCTTCAGAAAGAGTTTCCGGAATTTTGCCTGAAACTTGTGCTAAGAGTGTTTTTAAGAGCTTCTCAATACCACGACTGTTCAAGCTTATGCCACCCATCTTTTCGGTGGTTGAATAAACGGGCTGCCAGCCGCTGATTTTTTTGAGGTATTCCGGACTGACGATATCCAATTCTGGGTGTGCGAAGGAGAGACGGCCTTGAAAAAGATTGGGCCTCCCAAATATGACATACTCTACATTGGTTTTCAAGCTTGGAGCGATGAATCGAACGCCTTTGAACCACACTAATTCAATGCTGCCACTATCGTCGTAGAACTCTGCCTTGAGTCTTTGCTGACGTGGTTTTCCAACTTTCTCCACTCTCTGAAGTCGACCGCGAATTTGAATCAGTTGATCCAAGTCTTCAATCTCTGAAATCTTCGTAAAGCGAGATCGATCGATATAACGAAAAGGAAAATAGTTGAGTAAATCTCGGTAAGTAAAGACCTGTACTTCCGAGCGAAGTACATCTGCTCGCTTAGGTCCAACGCCTTTGAGAAACTCTATGGATGTATCTAAAAGATTCAAGCTCTTCAAAAGTATCAAAGAGCGAATGATTTTCCGCAATCAAATGTATACTTCTAAAGACGTAATTTGCAATTCATGTTTCAAAGAATTGCCACCAGTTTTAGCTGCATTCTGTTCGTATCTATATCTCACCTGAGCGGGCAAGAAAAGGCGCAAAAACTTGAGTTTGATACCGACTTCCGGTTTCGCATAGAACAAGATTGGAATGGTCTAAAAGACGATGGAACGCGAAATGACGATTGTTCCAGGTTGCGTTTCAGGTAACGATTTGGCTTGAATTATATTTACAACACTTGGGCAAGCTTTGGATTTAGATTGAGATCTGGTGCCTTAGATGATCAGCAAGGTCCGCACTTAACTCTTGGATCTGGGAGTGGAGAATTTTCCCTTTTCCAGATCGGATTTGAGAAGGCTTATTTCCAGGCAAAAAATGCAAACTATACGCTATGGCTTGGTAAGAATAGCTTTCCATTCTGGAAACAAAACGAGCTTTTTTGGAACAACAACGTCTATCCGGATGGTGCAGCCTTCAAGTGGAATTTAATTTCAGGAGGAAAAGGGCTTGAAAAGCTTCAATTCAACATCGCACATTTTATCATTCGTAGTTCTGGAAAGATGTTTTGGGACGATGCCTACCTCAATGCGGCTCAGATGATTTTGAAGAGCCTTCAAGAAAAGTTAACCCTAGCTCCGGCCATCTACAATTTTAGAAAGCTCAGCAATATCCCTGATCAGAACGGAAGCTATGAGCTCGACTACCTCATTGGTCAGATTTCTACCGAATACGATTTTAAGTCCAAAATGCCTTTTCGTATTGGCGCTGAGGTGTACAACAACTTTGTCGATTATGCGAACAACGATTCTATTGCTACAGACTTTAAGGGGCAAACTTTTGGGTGGGTTGTAAATGCAAAGCTTGGAAGAATGAAGGAGAAGGGTGATTGGGCGCTCTTCCTTTATTATGCGCAACTTCAGAAGTATGCCATCGTGGATTATTTCGCACAAAACGATTGGGCTCGATGGGATTATTCTGGTAATGCTTCCACAGGATATAAGATTTCCAATTTTCGAGGAATTGAGAGTAGAATCATCTACACCTTCGGACCAAAATTCAATCTTACTCTAAGGGTTTATTACACCGAAAGGTTATTGGCCGAGGGGATTGCAGATGGAAGAAATTCGAGGGCTCGCCTCGACTTGAACATCAAGTTCTAATCGTTGAGCTTGAGCACTGCTAGGAAAGCCGACTGAGGTACTTCTACACTACCAATCTGACGCATCTTTTTCTTCCCTTTTTTCTGCTTTTCAAGGAGCTTCCGCTTTCTACTGATGTCGCCACCGTAACACTTTGCCGTCACATCCTTTCTAAGAGCTTTCACTGTTTCTCGCGAAATAATCTTGGCTCCCAAAGCTGCTTGAATGGCAATGTCAAATTGTTGTCGTGGTATGAGCTGTCGTAGTTTTTCACAGATCTTCTTACCCAAGGTGTATGCATTGTCCTTGTGAATCAAGGCAGAGAGTGCATCTACTTGATCACCGTTGAGCAGGATATCCATTTTAACCAATTTCGACTCTTTGTATCCAATAGGAGAATAGTCGAAGGAGGCGTAGCCTTTAGAAACGGATTTCAAACGATCATAGAAATCGAAGACAATCTCCGCAAGTGGCATATCGAAGGTGATCTCAACACGGTCCGTCGTTAAGTAAACTTGATTTTTCAAGATTCCACGCTTTTCGATGCAGAGAGACATCACTTGACCCACGAAATCACTTTTGGTGATGATCTGAGCGCTGATGTAGGGTTCCTCCACGGAGTCAAGAAGAGTAGGATCGGGAAGATCCGAAGGATTGTGTACTTCAATCAGCCCCGTTTTTTTCGTGTATGCTTTGTAGGAAACGTTGGGCACGGTCGTGATAACCGTCATGTCGAATTCCCGCTCAAGTCTTTCCTGGATGATCTCCATGTGTAACATGCCAAGGAAACCACAGCGAAAACCAAACCCAAGGGCAGCCGAAGATTCTGGCTCAAAGGTGAGGGAAGCATCGTTCAGCTGAAGTTTTTCCATGCTGTCTCGAAGCTCCTCATAGTCGTCGGTATCAACGGGGTAGATTCCTGCAAAAACCATCGGCTTCACATCTTCAAAACCTTGAATAGCCTCAGGTGTAGGTCGATCTAGATGAGTCACAGTATCTCCAACCTTAACTTCCCGTGCTTGTTTGATACCCGATATGATGTAACCTACATCCCCAGTATGTAAGCTTTTGCGTTTTTCAGGTTTTAGTCGAAGTACACCAATTTCATCAGCGATGTATTCCTTACCGGTATTCATGAACTTAACCTTGTCGTTCTTGGAAATGGATCCACTGAAAACGCGGATGTAGGCAATAATTCCTCTAAACGAGTTGAATACAGAGTCGAAGATCATTGCTCTTAGTGGAGCATCCGGCTCTCCTTTTGGAGCGGGCACACGTTCTACAATAGCTGATAACACTCCGTCAACTCCTAGTCCTGTTTTTCCACTTGCCTCGAGAATTTCATTTCTATCACAACCGATGAGATCCACAATTTGGTCTTTCACTTCCTCGGGCATAGCCGAAGGCAAGTCCATCTTGTTCAAAACTGGAATGATTTCCAAATCGTTTTCAATAGCCAAGTACAGGTTGGAGATTGTTTGTGCTTGAATGCCTTGCGTGGCATCTACAATCAGCAAAGCTCCTTCACAGGCTGCAATGGAGCGGGAAACTTCATAGGAAAAATCAACGTGTCCCGGAGTATCAATGAGGTTGAGCACATAGTCCTGCCCACCTTCTGAGTAATTCATTTGAATCGCGTGACTCTTGATTGTGATGCCGCGCTCTCGTTCAATGTCCATGTCATCCAAGGTCTGCTCTTGAAGGTCTCGGTCAGAGACCGTTCCAGTCACCTGCAGCAACCTGTCGGCGAGAGTACTCTTACCGTGGTCGATGTGAGCGATGATGCAGAAGTTCCGGATGTTTTCCATGGGCTTGAATGAAGGCGCGAAAATAAGCAAAAGCCATCTGCGGATGAACTGGCTCAGCTGCTATATTTGTGGGCGTTCGCAAGCTGAGACAAATCAATTGAGCATTCAAGAAGAACAGAGTCCATGAATAAGAGTGTAATTGAAGCCATCGAACAAGCCACGGATACGTTATTTTCCTTCGAGATTCTTCCTCCATTAAAAGGGGCGGACATTGAAGCTTTGTATTCTGGAATCGATCCATTGATGGAGTTTAATCCCAGTTTCATCAACGTCACATACCATCGCGAGGAGTATGTGTACAAGAAGCGGGAAAAGGGTTTTCTTGAAAAGATTTCGATCCGCAAGCGCCCTGGAACTGTTGGAATTTGTGCTGCAATCAAGAACAAGTATGGAATTATCACCGTACCTCACCTTACCTGTGGTGGTTTTAGTCGCGAAGAAACAGAGAACGCACTTATTGATTTGAGCTTCTTGGGCATCAACAATATCCTTGCTTTGCGCGGCGATCCTATTAAGTCTGAAGCCCGTTTTATACCAAATGAGGACGGTCATCAATACGCCATCGGATTGGTTGATCAAGTGATGAAACTCAACGAAGGTTCCTACTTAGATGAGGACATGCACAACAAGTCAAAAACAAACTTCTGCGTCGGGGTGGCTGGTTATCCTGAGAAACATTCTGAGGCTATGAGCATGAAATCTGACCTCAAACATTTGAAGGAGAAGATTGATGCTGATGCCGCCTATATCGTCACCCAGATGTTCTTCGACAATCAGAAGTATTTTGAATTTGTAGATCGCTGCAGAGCCATTGGAATTGAGTGCCCCATTATTCCTGGACTTAAACCACTGACTTCGATGCGTCACATTGAGTTTATCCCCAAAACCTTTGGTATTTCTTTCCCAGAAGAGCTTTCCGATCAATTGGAGAATTGCACGAGCAACGAAGAAGTGAGAAAGATTGGAGTTGCTTGGTGCCTAAAACAATCGCAAGAGTTGAAGGCTGCCAAGGTGCCGTGCCTGCATTACTACACCATGGGCAAGAGCGACAGTGTGAAAGAGATTGTAAGTAAGGTTTTTTAAGCCCAAATATTCTTCCGCTCCAAATGAATCTCTTCCCCGAAGAAGAGTCCAGCGCTTTTTTCAAAGGAGTTGGTATAGTCACTCACAAAGAACTTTTGATTGCCTCCATTGGCATTTGTTAGGTCCTGTTCTTTCAAGGCTTGTTGAACGGCCAAGGCAACTACCTCTGAAGAATCGAATATTTGAATTTCCTTTTCCGTCAATTCCTGAATTTCTTGCTTTATGAGCGGGTAGTGGGTGCAGGCGAGCACAATTCCTTCAACCGATTCCATGGCCTTCCCCTCTACATACGATCGAATGATGGTTCGTGAAATCTGATTGTTGAAGTAGCCTTCTTCAATCATCTGAGCCAGCAGAGGAGTTGCCTTCGACAGAACCTCAAGTTTTGGATTTAAGCTGTGAATTTTACGAACATAAACTCGGGAACCGATGGTTCCCTTAGTTCCGATAACCCCAACACTTTTCAATCCTGATTTTGCTACAATTTCCGCCATGGGGTCAATCACATTAATTACAGGGATGGAGGGGTCGAGCTTCTTACGAATGGCCCGAAAGGCATGAGCAGATGCTGTGTTGCAAGCTATAATGACCGCTTTGCAACCTTGGCTTAAGAGCCAGTCAGAAATGCCTAGGCCGAAGCGCTGAATGGCTTCTTTTGATTTATCGCCGTAGGGCAAATGAGCTGTGTCGCCAAAGTAAATGAAGTCTTCCTTTGGAAGCAGTTTCCGGATGCTACGAGCAACGGTGAGTCCACCGATTCCAGAATCAAATATTCCTATAGCTCCATTTTTCATTTGGGCAAAAAAAATCCCGCTAGTGCGGGATTAAATTTAGTTGATTCCTAGATTCTTTCGAACCAGCGGCAGAATGTCGTCGGATTCAGGGTAGTGCAGAACAACACCAACCGAAGTATCTAGAATGTAAGTGAAGCCGTTAGCATTGGCAACCGCTTTGATGGCAGCGTTTGCTTTGTCCACCAATGGTCGCATCAACTCAGATTCTTTTTTCTGAAGGCTTTCCTGTGCTTTGGCTTGGAATTCTTGAATTCTTCGTTGAATGCTGAGAATGTCTTGCTCCTTTTCTTCACGAATCAAATCTGTCATAACGGCTTTGTTTTGTTCGTAATCGGTCAATTTTTTCTCATACTCCTGGGTCATAGAAGCCAATTGTAATTCCAATTGTCCGGCATAGGCTTTCAATTTAGCTTCTGCTGAATCACGCTGAGGCATCAATAGAAGTAAATCGTTGGAGTTGATGTGTCCAATTTTTTGTTTTGATTGGGCAAAACTCGAGCTGCTCGCTAAAAGCAGGAATAGGCAAAATGTAATGGCTTGTTTCATTGTCTTTCTAATAAGAGGTGCGAAATTATTCTTTTTCTGATGACTTTGTGATTCCTAATCTCCTCATCACATCTTCTGTTTTATCGTATTTATTGTCGGCATACAAAATATTACCACTTGATGATCGGTCGAAAACAACAGCATAGTTACCGCTCTTGGCAAGCTTTTGAATCTGTTCAAAGATTTTATCTTGAATGGGTTTGATGGCCTCCTCGCGTTTTTTGAAGAGCTCACCACCCACACCAAATTTCTTTTTCTGGTATTCACGAGCTTCTTTTTTCTTCTTTTCAATCTCACTTTCTTTTTTCATGCGCAAATTCTCTGTGAGTAGAATTTTTTCGGCTTGAAAATCTAAAGTCATTTCTTCAATCTCCTTGTACTTCGCCTCAATGGTCCCCTGCCAACGGTTGCTGTGGGCATTGATCTCGTCCATTGCTGTCTGATATTCTTCACTGTTTTCGAGGATGTAATCCGCGTCGACAAAAAAGAACTTTTGACTAAAAGAAACACTGCTGAGCAGTACTAAAAAGATGGAAAGCAATTGAGTTGTCATATGCTTCGATTTAGAGTTCTCCAAGGACCGCGCCAATTGTAAAGTGAAGCTGTCCTCTTTGTGTTTGAAGAATGTGTTCTGGGGTGTCGTCGAGTCTCCATCCGTAGTCCAAACCAAGCAGTCCGAACATAGGTAAGAACACGCGTATTCCAAGTCCCAAAGAGCGTTTTACTGCAAACGGATTGTAATCGTTGAAATTGTTCCAGGTATTCCCCGCTTCTATAAAGCCTAAGCCGTATATGGTTGCACTTGGATTTAATGAGAACGGATACCGAAGTTCAGCGGTGTACTTGGTGATGAGAGAGGCCCCGATGCGAGGGGAAACTGTTTGGTCGTCGTACCCACGGAGAGCAATAATTTCACGCCCATCCAATTGGAAGCCTGTAAGCCCACTACCACCTAAATAGAATCGTTCAAAGGGAGAGTCACCTACTTCTTGATTGTATTTTCCAAGGAATCCAAATCCAGCTTTTGTTCGAAGGACTAAGTTCCCAGCAATTTTGGTAAACCATTCCGAAGCGAATTTCCATTTGTGGTATTCAATCCATTTGTAGCGTTGCTGCGGTGTAAGATCCCCTCCATAATCGACTCCATTAAACAAACTGTAAGGTGGTGTTGCTTGAACAACGAGTTTGATGTTTGAACCCATTCTAGGGAAGATCTCTTGATCCTGTGAATTTCTCGAAAGACTGAAGCGCATGAATACGTTGTTTGCCTCTCCATCAGAAAGTAAGAACTGCACCCAGTCGTTCATTTGGTAGTGTTGGTAGGCCAATTCAATTCTTCGCACGAAGTAGTCATCTGGCCACTTCACCTGTTGTGCCAAACCTATGGATAGACCAGTTACACGGATGTCTTGTCTCAAGGTATTTGGAATTTTGTTTCCGAGAGAATCCTTCAGGTTTTTCAGAGAGTTTACGCTTTCACGCACGTAGCGTGTTTGACCATTTGTCTGTAAACTTTGATAGGCCGAAATGCTAAAGGCTCTTGGCTTTTTCCCGCCTAGCCAAGGTTCGGTGAAGGACATATTCCAACTTTGGAACCAACGTCCATTGCTCGAGAATCGCACAGAGAGTTTTTGACCATCACCAGATGGAAGTGGATCCCAATATTCTCGTTTGAAAAAGTTGTGGGTCGAGAAGTTAGAAAAGGACACACCTAAATTTCCTACCAGCTGACCTGCACCGAAACCACCAGAAAGTTCAATTTGATCGGAAGGTTTTTCCGCCACCACATATTCTACGTCAACCGTTCCATCTTCTGGATTGGGTACTGGATTAACGTTCATCTGCTCAGGATCAAAAAACCCAAGTACGGACAATTCACGCTGTGTTCTGATGATGTCTGAACGACTAAATAAATCTCCTGGTTTGGTTCTTACTTCTCTCAGTACGATGTGATCGTTTGTTTTGGTGTTACCGGTGAGCGTAACTCGATTGATGCGGGCCTGTTGTCCCTCGTAAATCTGAATGTCGATATCAATGCTGTCGTTCTCAACCCTTACTTCGAGTGGTGTGATTTGGAAGAATAAATATCCATCATCCATATAAAGTGAGGAAATATCCCCTCCGTTCGGGTCCATATTCAAACGCTGACTAAGCTTGTCGCTGTCGTAGATGTCGCCCTTTCGGATTCCAAGCATTTGAGATAATTTGTCCGTAGAGTAGATGGAGTTACCCGACCATTTTATGTCGCGGAAATAATACCGGTTCCCTTCATCAATGGAGAGAAAGAGAAGTATTGTTTTATCGTCTTCGATGGCAGTAGAGTCGCTTTTAACTCGGGCGTCTCTATATCCTTTCGCATTGTATTTTGCGATCAACATTTTCTTATCCTCCTTGAAGTTCGAGCGGATAAACTTGGAGCTTTTGAAGATGTTCAACTTCACGCGTTCTTCAAAATAGTCCGCAAAAATCCGACGTGCTTGTAGGCTATCTTTTCGGTTGAAATATGCGCGAGAAGCTTTCGCAATGATTCCGTCTAAGTCCTCAAGGGGTTTGAAAATCAATTTCTGCTTAGTTTCCTTAAGAGAGCGGCGAATTTTCCCGCGAGAAAAGTTTTCATTCCCTTCAATTTCGATGCGCTCAATTTTAACCTTCTTGCCTTTGTCAACGTTAATTTCTAGAACGACGTGGTTGCTTAGGGTAGTGTCTTGAATACGTTTAACGTTAGAGCTAACATTTAAAAATCCCTTGTCTACAAAGAATTCACGAATCTTTCTCTTTGTGGATAGTACTAAGTTTTCCGTGACAATCTTTTCAGAATAAAGATTCAGTTCCTCTCGGAGATCATCCACTTCAGATTTTTTCAGCCCTTCAAATCGGTACTTTGAAAGACGTGCAAGTTCTTTAATGCGAATTGTGATGAAGATGTTGTCGCCTACAATGCGCTCCTGAAAGATTTGGATGTCAGCAAAAAGCCCTTGAATCCAAATATTCTTAATCGCGGTTGAAATCTGATCGCCCGGGATTTTTATCTCTTGTCCAACCTTTAAGCCCGACAAAAGTTTAATGGCATCAGGGTCGAGCTTCTCGGTTCCTTCCACGCGAATACCACCAATGTTGTATGTCTTTGCCAAAGAAGGAGCACTCTTTCCAGGAGTAGGCATGGATTGAGAGAACCCGATGTCTGAGATGAGACAGACAAGTACGATTAGCAAGACTCTAAACATTCGCCTTAGCTTTTATTTGGGCGCCCGTTTTTCCGAACCTGCGTTCGCGACATTGGTAGTTCTGAATGGCTGTGAAAAGGTCATCTTTTCTGAAATCAGGCCAGAGCTTCTCTACGAAGCATAATTCGCTGTAGGCCATTTGCCAGAGAAGAAAATTGCTCACGCGGTATTCACCAGAGGTGCGAATCATCAATTCAGGATCAGGCATTTCAGAAGTACTGAGGTAGGATTCAAAATTCTCCTCCGAAAACTCTTTTTGACTGATTTTGTTGTCCTGAGCATCCTGGATGATCTTCTTGACAGCATGAATGATTTCCCAGCGCGAGCTATAACTCAAGGCAAGGTTTAGTTGCATGCCATCATTTCCGCTCGTTTGATCAATTGCGGATTGGAGTTCGCTTTTGCATTTTTTAGGTAGACTCTCGATGTCCCCAATGGCATTCAGGCGAATGTTGTTTTTCATGAGGGTTGGAAGCTCCTTGTGAATTGAATCGACCAAAAGGGTCATCAAGGCGTTTACCTCGCGCTGAGGTCGATTCCAGTTTTCAGTAGAAAAGGCGTAAACAGTAAGGTAGTTTAAACCT
>CAXAIH010000013.1:0-17471 GCA_963968755.1 uncultured Flavobacteriales bacterium | reverse complement strand
GCATGTAAGTGGACAGGCGGCTGCGTCTCATGTCCGTGGTTTGTGGGTTATCGGTGCGCCTCTTTGCTGAGGATGATGTCGACCCAAATGGCTACAACAAATTTTACCACCAATCCGGAGAAATTGCAAGCGAAGGAAACTTCAAAAACGGAAAGCCAGAGGGCTATTGGAAAACCTATTTCTCCGATGGAAACATCAAATCTGAAGGCAATCGGGTTGACCATCAACTAACGGGGATATGGAAGTTCTATTCCAAAAATGGTGTTCTCAGCAAGCTTATTTACTACGAAAATGACCAGCGAAACGGGAAAGAAGAAACATATTCCAAGGAAGGTTTTTTAACGCAAATAGATCAGTACAAAGAGGATCTACTGCAGGGCGAAAGCAAACTTTTTTACGAGTCGGGAAAAATACGAGAACGTATTCCTTACATCCAAGGACGAAGGAATGGGCGATCCCTTGAATACGACGAAAAGGGAAATATTATTGCCATCACTATTTATGAGAATGATGTTGTCTATTCAAGAGAGTACATCAATAGAAAGGATAAAACAGGTAAGAAACAAGGTAAGTGGAAGGAATTCTATGCTGATGGAACTCTGAAAAATGAAGGAATCTACAGAGATGACAAACGCGATGGTTACTTCAAGGAATACAATAAAAAAGGGGAGGTTTTAAGAACGCAAAAGTTCGAAGATGGTGAGCTTGATAAAGTCGCAGAAGAAACACAGGTTTTAGATTTCTTATATGAAAAGTGGGATAATGGAAAGATGAAAAGCTTCAGGACCTACCGCGATGGTTTGCTCGAAGGATTGTCGATGGAGTACGATCGACAAGGAAAGATTATTGGTTCGAAGTTTTATAAACTAGGTATACTATTAGGAGAAGGTTTAACGGATGAAGATGGCGTTAAACAAGGACCTTGGAGGGAATATGCTCTCGTAGAAGGATTACTCAGAGCGGAAGGAGAGTATAAGGATGGTCTTCGATTAAAAGAATGGAAGTTCTACTTTAAGAATGGGAAACTAGAGCAGAAGGGAACTTATTTGGAAAAAGAGTTGGTTAATGGTTTATGGACTTGGTATTTCCCAAGTGGAGAAGTAAAAAGAACAGAAGAGTTTCGATGGGGTATTGAAGACGGGCAGTATATTGAGTATAACGTTACAGGTAAAGTGGTGGTTCAAGGAAAGTTTATTGATGGTTTGGAAGAGGGTGAATGGTTGTACAGTGTTGGTGATCATTGGGAAAAGGGAAGTTATTCCTCGGGCCAGAAAGAAGGTGAATGGTTAGCGGAATACGAGAATGGAGAACAGTATTTTAAGGGTTCATATGAGGGTGGTTTGGAGAATGGGAAACACAGTTACTATTACCCAAATGGATTTAAGCGACTTGAGGGGAAGTATGTGTCAGGTGAAAAAAATGGTCGTTGGAAGCGTTATCATCCTGATGGCCAAGTCATACTAGAAATTGATTACAAAAGAGGAACTGAGCGTAAATTGAATGGAAAGACCATCAAGCCAAAAGCTAAATAAAGGCTTCGGGGAAATCGAGTTTCTTCCAGGGTTCTATTCGCTTCAAGAAAGCGTTGAAATGTTTGAGCAATTGGAAGAGGAGTTAAACTGGAAAGTAGGTCATATAAACCTTTTTGGAAAAACGATCGCAGAACCAAGATTGAGCACATATTACGGGGACAAGGATTATGTCTATTCAAGGAAGAGAAACCCTGCACAAGCTATACTACTATCCCCTGCTTTATTGAAGATTCAACAGGATTTGAAAGAGCGACTCGATCGTGATTTTAATGCGGTTTTAGCCAACTATTACCGAGATGGAAAAGATAGTATGTCCTGGCATTCTGATGACGAAGCAGAACATCAAGAAAATAGCATGATCGCTTCACTTTCTTTTGGCGAAACCAGACGAATAAGGTTTCGAATGAAAAAAGAAAAGAAGATAAATACACATATAGAATTGAATACAGGCTCCCTCCTACTCATGAAGGGAAGAACACAGTATTTAAGTGATCACTGTATACCAAAACAACGAAATAAGCAGGCAAGAATCAACTTAACCTTCCGCCAATTTTCAGGTTGAAAAAGTTTTAGTAAAAGCTGTGAACAATGAAATTTTTAAAAGGGTGCTGAGTTAGTTTTGGAAGACAATCCAAAAATGTCGACCTCAAACAAACTAAGGGACTTAGCAGGCCAAACAGCCATTTATGGCTTGAGCAGTATACTTGGGAGATTACTAAATTATCTTTTAGTTCCGCTACATACCTTGAGGTATACCACCGATCAGTATGGAGTTATCACTGAGATGTACGCCTATGTCGCATTCCTTGTGGTGCTCCTTACCTACGGAATGGAGACGACCTTTTTTCGCTTTTTAAATAAAAAGGGAATTGATGGAGGAAGTGTCTACTCCACCGTTCTTTATTCCATTCTTTCAACAAGCATTCTCTTTATTTCCGTCGCTCTCTTCTTTAATCAACCCATTGCTGATTGGTTGCAGTATCCAGATCACAGTGAGTACGTAATCTGGTTTGCCATCATCGTTGGTTTGGATGCCATAAGCTCTATTCCATTAGCGAAACTAAGATCTCAAAATAACGCCATTCGATTTGCTTCAGTAAACATCATAAGCATATTGGTAAATATCAGCTTAAACGTATTCTTCGTCTACTATTGTATTGCTGCATACAGCGCGGGTGAACACAACTGGTTTGTCGATAATCTGTACAGTCCCGAAATAGGTGTTGGTTATGTGTTTATTTCAAATCTTATTGCCGGTATTGTGAAGTTTTTGTTGGTGCTTCCACAAATTTTTGGAGAAAAGGGAAAAGCCTCATATACACTCTTCCGACAAATGTTGTTGTACGCCTCTCCCCTACTCTTTGCTGGTCTTGCAGGAATTGTAAATGAAACCTTAGATCGTGTCATTCTAAAGCGCCTTCTTTTTGAAGAAGTTGGAACAACAGAAGCATTAAGTCAATTGGGAATCTACGGTGCCTGTTATAAGATAAGCATCATCATTAGCCTTTTTATTCAAGCTTTCCGTTACGCTGCTGAACCCTTTTTTTTTAGTCAATCGGAAGAAAAGGAATCAGGAAAGATTTATGCCCTTGTTATGAATCTGTTTGTTGGAGTTTGTGGAGTGATTTTTCTTGGAGTTATGTTCTACCTCGACGTCTTGAAATATTTCATTCCCAATGAAGCATATTGGGAGGGGTTAAAGATTGTTCCTATTCTCCTTATGGCGAATATTTGCTTGGGTATTTACTACAACCAATCGATTTGGTATAAACTCTCCGATAAAACAATAATGGGAGCTTACATAGCAGTATTTGGCGCCCTAGTCACCATTGTATTTAACCTCGCCTTAATTCCTTCCTTAGGTTATATGGGAAGTGCTTGGACGACCTTAATCTGTTATGGAAGTATGGTGCTTATTTCTTTTATGCTTGGAAAAAAGTACTACCCAATTCCATACGATGTGTTGAAAATCGTGACAAATATTGCTGTGTTTCTAGGGTTGTGGTTGTTTGCTAAGGCGACTGAAACAGGAAATCAGTTCATCGATTACAGCATAAAAAGTATTTTCTTACTCTCCTATTTGCTTTGGAATGTATGGAAGGAAGGATTATTGAAACGTCTCAGATTTGGAAGTTAAAGTCATAAATAAATCAAAGCATCCACTTCCTAAATATGGTACGGAGTACTCCGCTGGAATTGATCTAAGAGCGAACCTTGAGAAGTTAATAGAGTTAAAGCCCTCTGAGCGAAAGTTGATTCCTACCGGCCTTTTTATTCAACTTGCTCTAGGGACTGAAGCACAGATTCGCCCGCGTTCGGGCTTGGCATATAAACAAGGATTAACGGTTTTGAACAGCCCAGGAACGATTGATGCAGATTACCGCGGAGAAGTGAAGGTTTTGTTGGTAAACCTTTCCGGTGAAAATCAACAACTAGATGATGGAGAGCGCATCGCACAGATGGTGGTTGCTAAATATGAGAGAGTTGAATGGTTGGAAACAAACAAACTTGATGATTCAAGTCGTGCGGCTGGCGGATTTGGAAGTACCGGAAAAAAGTAAGTAAGGTCGTGCTCTAGACAAGATGTTCCTGGGCCCGCACTAGCTCTGAATCGTGTGGATTAGAGTCCTTTTTTTCGTGCTCACGAGCCTAGGGTTGACCTCCTGTTTTCCGCAGGAAAAACAGATGTCTTCAGCCAAACCTATGGATCATGCAGCCTTGAACAGCATACTTAATTCTTATGTTGATGAAGAGGGTTTTGTGGATTATCGTGGACTTTAGAAGGATAGTATAAAACTCAATACCTACCTACCTATTTAATTGATAGAAATAAGCAGTAAATTTCGCTTCAATAAATCGATAAATTACTGCTATTATGAGATTAGCAATTACCTCTCTATTCGTATTGACAGTGCTACTGTCCGGTGCCCAAACTATTTTAGTTCCAACAATTCCAAATACTGGAACATCATTAGATTTTGATTTAATAAATGACACAGTACCTGTTTCAAAATCAGGTCCTTGGGACTTTTCGAGCATACAGTCAACAACGCCTTACACAATGCGCGTGCTTCCGAAGGATTCCTCAATTCATGTTGCTGATTATACGAATGCAACACACGTTTTAAAAAGTGATAATGGTGAGTTTTTCTTGGGCTTTGATAGTGGAGGGTTGACATCTCACGGTAAAGTAACATCCTCTACAATTTCAAGCTATGATACCCCATTGACTTTGATTCCATATCCGACGGATGCATCAACAGTTCATACCGATAGTATTTCATCTCCGGTTACTTGGAATGGTCTAACCACAAATGTCACAGATAAGACTGAGGTTGAGGGAGTTGCTTTTGGAGCTGTAACAATGCCCGACGGAATAACCTATCAAGATGCAGTGGTACTTTCAACCAAAAGAACGAGTGTGACTGGTCCCTCTCCTTTTGGAAATTACTTAACATTAGTCGAATATTCGAAAGTTTTTTGGTTGCCTGGATATCCAATACCGGTGATCGAAGTGCTTCATGTTGAGTCAAATGGAAGTTCCGTTTTCACACGTTCACTATTTTTAAAGGGAGCTTCGACTACTGGAAGTTTTGAAAATGAGAACATCAGTTTGGATGTGTATCCAAATCCATTTTTCAACACACTTAATCTGACCTTGGAGGATAAGAGTGATCTGAGAGTTTATGATGCAACTGGAGCAATTGTTTGGGAGAAAGCTGATACCGCTGCTGGTGCTAATTCAATTGATTTTTCTAGTCATCCGTCTGGTACTTATACAATAGAAATAAGTAATAATGCTTCGATTTTAAGAAGAAAAATAATCAAACAGTAAGTCAATAGAGTTGACACGGGCATCCTATGCAATCTAAACAGCTTACTATTTGCTCTTGAGTTAAAATGAGTTTGTTTCGACTCCTTTCTGAATACTCCAATCATTCCCTAATGAGTTGAGCGGTGCATTCCCTTTGGCTATTGATTTTGTATCTGAAACCCAGTAGTTGTTTTCGGTAAAGTTGTGTCACTCGGCTTCTCATTGAATAAAAAAAAACCTTCAAGCACAATTTTCAATTGAACTTAAGAGCTTTTATAGTGGACGCCTCTCACGTTCAAAATTAGTGGACTTCTAAGAGCGAATTAAATTCAGGTGTCCGTGTTTACTATTACTTAAATCGTAGTTGTCAATGTAGTCAACTGTCCAAAAATAAACACCCTTCGAGCATTCACTATCTTTGAATGTTACGTCCCATCCCTAATTGAAGTCACCAGTCATAAAGACGACACCTCCCCAACGATTGATGTAATACCCTTAAAACAGAAAAAGAGGCCTTTTCTGTTGAGTTATCTAGTATTACATCAGCTGTCAAATTAACGTATCCCGCACCGTTTGGGTCTAACTTTACTTGATTTCTTATGTTGTAATTTGGTGTATTTGCTCGACTACGATTGGGCTTTGAATGAAAGACCTTTATAGAATCTCTCCAAGAACCTCTTGCGATTTTGTACCTCGAAACCAATCGCATTGAAGGTCAAGGTACTTCAGTAAATCATTTACCAGCGACAAACGGTGCTTCCCGTCAAGTTCATCGACTGGAGACTCACTAAGAAGTTGATAGAAGTAGCGTGAGTTTTCTTCGGACATAAGGCCGTGAGAACCTATATGGCGTGCTTGAAACTCAGCGTCGATGAGGTTGAAACGCATTCCATCGATCGACTTGGGAAGCTGGGGAGAAATACCCAGAGCTGAAAGGAGTTTACAGAAGAATTGAAGATGTAGGTTCGGGTTGAAGCGGTCGTCTTTTAATTCAGAAGTCAATTGGTTTTTACAATGATCAAATAAAGTCTTGTGTTCTTCCTGATCGTGAAGAATTCCCCCAAAGAGCTCCGCCAAAAATTGAAGGATGAAAGATCTAGCAGGAGAATTATAGAGCTGGACCACATCGGGGTGCACATGGGGGTCTTTCATTCTGAGAAGAGAGCCCTTCCCTTCATAATGGGTAAACTGAATGAGGTTAAAGGCTTGGAAAAGTGCCGCACTTCCCTTCTTCTTCTTTCGAACACCTTGAATGAAAAAGCTACGCTTACCGTATTGCCGCGTAAAAAGTGTGAGAATAAAACCCGTGTCGCCATAGGCTTTCCGACCCAAGATAAAAGCCTCATCAGAATGGAGCATGACTATCGGGCAATAAGGATTTTTGTTTTTCCCCGAACGCTTCCATCTGGACTTGCGGCTAAAACGAGATATACGCCATTCGCCACATCTCTTCTACCGTTGTCGCGGCCATCCCAAGTGGCTTGCCCACCCTGGGCGGTTGTTTGGTATACAAGAGCGCCAGAAGCGTCAACAATGGTGATGTCAGCGCCATCACTCAGGTTTTTTATGGCGATTAATCCTGTGTGTTTTGGCTTCACAGGGTTCGGATAAACAAAGAGGTTTTCCATCTCTACATAGGGTGTGGTGGCATCGCTTTTAAAGGACATAATTCCTTGGTCCGTGCCAATAAAAAGTTCGCCGGTTGGGCCCATTAATCCAAGCGAGATAATGCGGTCTGAGAATAAGGGGCTGTTTCGCTTATTGAAATTGCGAATCTGTTCTTTACCATCCGGAGAGAGTAAGAAGAGTCCGGAGTTTTGCGTCCCAATCCATTTTCTATTTGCATCGTCGACGGCTATTCCAGTGATGCTTTCTTGATCAAAAAGAACTTCGGTATAATTTTCTTGCTGAATCAATATTTCACTGGCGTCACCCTGGCTTCCCTCATCGAATACACGACGCGGGCTAAAGAACACACGTAAACCAAGGTTCGTCCCAACCCAAATTTCCCCATTCTCATCTTCCTGGAAAAACTCAACCTCAAGACTTGGAAGGTTTCCATCCGAAACAGCCTTGGATAGGATTTTATATTGGTCGTCTTGAAAATCCAAAGGCGTGTCATTATAGTCATAAACCAACACACCGCGCTTGGGTAAACTCAACCACACATGTCCCCAGGAGGTGTGTAGTAAACGACCACTAAAGTCGGCTGAGGAAAAGCCAGAAATGGGCATAGCGGCCCAATCTCCGTCATTGGTTCTGACGTGTAATGGCGCTGAGGACCTGGAGTTTCCCACCCACAGGTTCCCATCAGAATCGAAATCGAGGCCACTAACCGCAACGTAGGTAGAGTCACCAATGATGTTCACCAAGCTACTGTTCAGGTTATCATAGGTTTCTATCAATTGTTCATCCTTGAAATGGAGTAGACCACCACCATAGCTTGCTACGTAAATATCTTCGCCGTTATCTGAATTGACGTCAATGAGGTCAACGACTGAAGACAGCCCGTCCACGGTCAGTCGGTTTATACTCCCCCACTCATTGTTATCTAATACAAACACATGTGGTTGGTTAAAGGTGTTTAACCAATTGTTCGTTCGACTACCGGCGGCAACAAAAACCCGCTCACCAAGCGTGTAAATACTCTGACTGCTTCCTGTGGCAGGGCTGCTGGGGGTTAAGATTTCGTTGTTGAAGGCGTCGTTGCTTTTAATGAGACCTTGATTGATATCAGCCACCCAAAGTTGGTTGTTGTCCCCATCCCAAACCCCGCCACTCGGACTTGGGCTTATCCCCGACTGATAATCGAACACACGACCGATGTTATTCCATTCCGTGTCGAACATTTCAAGGGCGGTTGATTGAGCTACCAACAAACGATCGTTATAGGATCGAAAAGAGCTGTTTGTCTCATTACTGAGTAGCTCAAAATATTCCCAAGCAGCACCGTTTTTCATGAACACACTGTCGCTTTGAAACGAGCTTCCTTCAATGTTGATAAAGAGGTTTTGATTAAAAGAAAAGACTGCGTTGATGTTCTCGTTTAAGATGCTGGAGTCTTGCTGCCAAGAACGAAAATCAGAGAGATCAGCGTCTAAGGAAGCCAACCACAAGCCATTTGCACTTGATGCGTAAATCATATTGTTCAATACAATTGACGAGTTTAGGTTTTGGTAAGATTCATTTGGGCCAATCAACAGAGTTCCGAGCGCCTCAACATCGACCATGTTGTAAAGCAGTATTCCGAAACCAGTGCAGATGATTGCGGTATCACCAAGAAAGCTAATGGAGTTGATGGCCTTATCGGAAATTACGTTGGCGCGGATGATGTCGGCGCGGTTGAGAATTTTATTTCCTCGAATAAAATCGAGGCCCCCACTTTGGTAACCGATTACAAGCGTGCCGGATGGCGCGTGTGCGGAAATACAGGAAACACCCATTTCAGTCAATCCAGAGATGGTGTTTAGGCGTTCAATGCTTTCATCTTCGGTGTCGTATGAAAACAGACCAGGGCCACTTTGGCAATAGACCTTAGGCCCTAGAAGTTCAATTTCCTGTCCCTGATTGTATGGAAGGTGGTCGAAGAATGTCCCAACGGTGTTTCTTTGAGAAAAGCTTGTTGCTGAGATCAGAACCGTGATAAAGAAAAGGGCTTGCTTCATTGAAGGGTCAAAGCTAATTAACAGAGAGGTTAGAGATTTATTGTTTTTGTGATGAATTTTCAAAGAGCAAGAAAACATACATTTGCAGCCCTGCGCTCGTAGTTCAACTGGATAGAATATCAGATTTCGGCTCTGATGGTTGAGGGTTCGAATCCTTCCGAGCGCACAAGGTTGATAACCAACACATTAGATTAATTTAATAACCAAACCCCACAAACGCCCGCACAGGTTGTTTTATGTTTTTCGAGACACACACCACCAGAGCGACGTGTTAAGCGCTCAGAAGGCTTAAAAAACACTTGTTTCACGTGAAACTATCGCTTCATTCTAACGAGGAGTACAGAGATGTCTGCAGGACTTACCCCACTTACTCGTGAAGCCTGACCAAGTGATTGAGGTTTGACCTTATCAAGTTTTTCTCGAGCCTCAATCGAAAGTGCTTTGAGTTCGGAGTAAGCAAAGTTTTTTGGAATCAGAACATCTTCAAGCCTGTGAAGTTTGTCCGCGAGTTCTTTTTCCCGATCGATGTAGCCTTGGTACTTCAAACGAATTTCTACTGCTTCTTCTATTTGGGTTTCTTCGAAACTCGGATCTTCTAAGCGTTCCAAATTTGGATGCATTTTACGAACATCCTCTAGGTGCAATTCAGGTCGAGGAACAAGTGTTGCGGCTTTTATTTTCTGTTTAATCGGTGTAGAGTTCTTGTCTTTTAGAATTTTATTAGCCGATTCCAAATCGACACTTTGCTCAACCAATTGTTTTAATCGCGAGTTAACTTCTGCGTCTTTAGTTTGGAAATCCTCAAAGCGTTCGTCGCTGATTAAACCGAGTTCATGCGCCCTTGGCGTTAACCTAACATCAGCATTGTCTTGCCTTAAAAGGATCCTAAATTCAGCACGAGAAGTAAACATGCGATAGGGCTCTTCGGTACCTTTCGTGACCAAATCATCTATAAGCACACCGATATATGCTTCATCTCTGCTCAATACAAACGGTTCGTATCCTCGTACTTTTTGATGGGCGTTGATACCTGCCACCAAGCCCTGACAAGCAGCTTCTTCGTAGCCTGTGGTTCCGTTAATTTGTCCAGCAAAAAAGAGGTTTTGTACGCTCTTTGTTTCAAGACTATGCCTAAGCTGAACAGGAGGGAAGTAATCGTATTCTATGGCGTATCCTGGGCGAAACATTTTGGCATTTGCAAAGCCATCAATTTTTTTTATGGCTTTCGTTTGAACGTCTAATGGTAGGCTGGTTGAAAAACCATTTACGTAGATTTCAACCGTATCCCAACCTTCAGGTTCTACAAATATTTGATGACGATCCCTATCTGCGAAGCGATCAATTTTATCCTCTATTGAGGGGCAATAACGTGGCCCTTTTGCGCGAATACGGCCATTGAACATAGGGGAACGGTCAAAACCTTGTTTGAGTAAGTCGTGTACTTCGGGGTTGGTGTAGGTGATATGGCAGGAACGTTGGAGAGACATACCTTCTTTGGTTGAATAAGAAAAGCTAGATGGGTTTTCATCTCCTTTTTGCTCTTCCATTTTGCTGAAGTCCAAACTTCTTCCATCAACACGTGGAGGAGTCCCGGTTTTCATTCTACCACTTTCGAATCCAAGGTGATTTAGTTGTTCGGTGATTCCGCAGCTTGCTTTTTCACCAATTCTGCCCCCACCGAATTGTTGATCACCAATGTGAATGGTTCCATTTAAAAAGGTACCACTGGTAACGACTACAGAGGCACAAGGAATTTCAATTCCCATCGAGGTTTTTACGCCTACAACCTTTTCTCCTTTAACAACAAAGCCTACCGCCATATCTTGCCACAAGTCGAGGTTTTGCGTTTGCTCTAGGATTTTCCTCCACTCTAAATGGAAGAGCATGCGATCGTTCTGCGTTCTTGGGCTCCACATCGCCGGTCCTTTAGAGCGGTTGAGCATGCGGAATTGTATTGCCGATAAGTCGCTTACAAGCCCAGAGAAGCCCCCAAGGGCGTCAATTTCTCGAACAATTTGGCCTTTAGCAACGCCACCCATGGCTGGGTTACACGACATCTGAGCAATTCTGCTCATGTCCATGGTGATCAGGAGGACTTTGGAGCCAAGGTTGGCGGCGGCCGCAGCTGCCTCGCATCCTGCGTGGCCGGCCCCAATAACTATAAGATCGTACTTAGGAAACATAAGGTTTCACGTGAAACTAAAATGTCCGCGAATTTAGGTAATAATCCTCCTTGGAGGTCATGAGCTCCTGCTCATCAGGCTTCTTATCGGAGTAGCCCATTAAGTGAAGTAAGCCGTGTATGCTGAGTCGGTGGAGTTCGTCGCTTGTGCCGACCTTGTGTTTGTAGGCGTTTTCAATCGCACGTTCTACACTAATGTAAACCTCACCCTCAATATCTTTACCAATGGATAGGGGGAAGGTAATAACGTCGGTTAGGGTGTCGTGATCGAGGTATTGTTGGTTCAGCTCAAGGAGCTGTTCGTCTGTCATACCAATCACGTTGAGCGATGTAAGAGAGAAAGATTCTTCTTCGGCGCAAGCAATAAGCCAGTCGGACCAGCTAGAAGTGTTGTCAAAGGAGAAGGAGGGGATTTCGCTGAAGAAATTGATGTCGGGCATCTTATTTAAGCGAGAAATGCATGCGCATGATGCGGCCTGCATCTTCGAATTCCAGCACATCGCTTAGGTTGCGAATGATGAAGATTCCACGCCCGGTTTCTTTCTTCAAATTCTCAGGAGCAGTTGGGTCGGGGGGGTTGTCAAAGTCGAAGCCAGAGCCCTGATCGATAACCTCAATGGACAATTCGTTTTCATCGAGGCTGACGTTCATGCGAACAAGTTTCGATTCATCGCTTTTGTTGCCATGATGAATGGCGTTATTCACAGCCTCAGAAATCGATGCCGAAACGTTCCCATGAAGTTCTTCGGATAAATTCTCTTGTTCAAAAAGCTCCTCGAAGTATCGATCAACCTCTAAGAGTTGATTCGGATTTGAGGGGAATTGAAGTTGCTTTGAAGAAGTATGAGCTTGACTCATTTGTTCAAGTATTCTGAAACCTTGTTCTTATAATAAGGATTAAGCTTCGGTGGAATGGTACGATAGAGTTCATTCTCTTTTTCCTTGCGCTTAATATACTCCTCAAGGTCGAAAAGGTTTCTTTGTTCGTTCTTTATTCCCTCACGGGCTCGTCTTTTCTCTTCAAAATCTCGTTCCCGCTCTGATTTTTCAGACTCCAGCAAACGCGTTAAAATCTCTTCTTGACGCTTGATGGTTTCCAAAGATAGTTGTCTGGTAATCAAATCACGCTCTGTATCCTCCATCATTTTTTCAAGCTTCTGTATTTCACCCTTACCTTGACCGTCTTGCATGCTCTCTTTCAACCGGCGCAATTCATTGCGAATGGCTGATTGTTTAGCCGCCATTTTCGACAATTGCTCACTGTGCTCACCTTGGCTGCCACCTCCACTAGAACGAGTTTCACCAGGTTTTTTACCCCCCTCTTTAGGACCCTTTTTCTCCCCTTCCATTTGCTTCTTCAAAGCTTCCATTTGCTTGTTCAGCTGTTCTTGCATTTTCTTCAAACTACCCGTTGAAGGAGTGCTCCCTGGCTTACTGCATTTTCCGCTACCAAATTGATTTTGAGCCATTTGCATCTGAGCGTTTTGAATATTCTCATCAAGGATTAAAGCGAGGTTATTCATTCCAGTCATGGCGAATTGCTGATCCTTTTGAGCCTCACGACCACGGCGATTGGCCAAGGCAGAGATAGACTTATCTACCTTCTTATGTATAGCATTCATTTCTTTATTTATTGGTGCCTCAAGCGCCACAACACGCTTACTCAATGCGTACAAAGAATCTGCAACGACTTGCGAGTCATCCTTGAGCTTTTTCTGCTGTTGTGCTAGACCGACAAAGCGTGGATCTTTTCCTGAAATTCCGTTGAGTTGATCAATGATGTTTTCTTGATCGAAGGACAATTGTATGAGGTTTTCCAACAAACGTCTCAGTGCTTCGAGGTCTTCAGCAGCTTGATCTTGACTCATCTCATTCATCATCGATTGCAGCTGGTCTTGCATTTTCTGCATGCCTTCTGCGGCCTTCTTTTGACTTTGCTTTCCTTCTTTTTTCTTACCTGACTTCATTTCTTCGGAGCTCTCCTTCATTTCTTCATGAACCTTCTTTGACTTCTCTTCAGGGTCTTGCATCTCATTCGGCTTTTCGAGGGCCTCATTTTTCTCTTTGAGCGCCTTCATCTCCTCTGTGAACTCCTCAAACTTTTCATTCAGCTCATCTTGTTTTTTGGAGTTATCGCCGCTCTCTTTACTTAGCGTCTCTTCTTCCTTTTTAAACTCATCGAGTTTATCAATTCCTTCTTGCAGTGCCTTTTCAAATTCAAACTGCTTGAACAATTCGAGGGTACGATCGAGCTCTCTCTCCATTTCCTCATTGCTCATTTTCATCTCATTCAGCTTCTCCTGAACCTCATCTTTATTGAGCTCTTCCATCATTTTTTCCATCTCCTCGAAGAGTTCTTTCATCTCCTTGGTCATTAGGTTTTCAAACAGTTCCTCTATTTTATTTTGTTTCTTGAGAAGCCGCTCATCCTGCTCTGTAAGCTGGTTTCGAGTTTCATTCAACTGCTTGTTCTGATTCTGAAGTTTCTCCATGGAGTCCTGAAGATCTTTTTGTTTTTCAAGAAGCTCTTTGAGGCGTTTCTTGTCTTGCCAGTTCATTTCTTTTTTGTCGATGAGCCGGCGTTCCAGCTCCTTGATGTCCTTTTGAAATTGTTTGAGGTCTTCTACCTTATCCTTCATGTAAGTCTCCATCTCATCTCGACTGGCTCGCTCTTCCTTTTTTAACTCATCTAAACTTGGAGCCTCCAACCGGATAATGGCGCTATTGCTCGATTTCGGACCATGTACGCCATCGTTATCCCATACTTGGAACCACATGCGGATGCTTTGACCAGCCCTAATCCCCTGTTCTTGAATGTTGAAATAGTGGTAAATCGGTTGGTTTGGCAATTGCCGGTTGATGAGTATTTCTTCTTCTTTGAGAAAGGAGTTTGAACCCTCCATTTGTGCATAGAACTTCATTTTACTTAATCCGTAATCATCGCTGATTAAGCCCGAGAAGTAGACCTCTTTCAGGCTCAGGCTGTCCCCAAGGCGCTCCACCCTTATTTCTGGTCGTCGATCGCTTATTACCTCCATGGAGTAGGAAAGGCGCTTGTTAAGTGCTTCTTCGGAGTTTTGGAGGTCCAAGTGATATTCACCTGTAACGGAGGCTATGGCATCGAAAGATGCTCGTCCTGATTCAGCGATTTTTTCAAGGCGAATACTATCGGGGAGAGAAAGGCCAATAGCGTCGATGTTTTCGGTTTGAAGAAGCCAAGAAACTTCGGTTCCTTCAGGAATGGAAAGGTTGCCTTGATTCCCAATTTCTTCATTTTCTAAACCCAAATAGCTTGGGTAGTTCAACTGAATGCGCATGGATTTTAAGCGAGGGTCGGGGAGTACATTCAATTCATACTCCGCGGAAACATACCTTCCTGAAGAAAAGGAAAAGCTCATATTCTCCCGCGCATTCTTGATCGTAAAGCGGTAGCTTCCAGGCCTCTCAGAACGCATGAGATACTCAGCCTCTCCTAAGTGAATAAACACCTGGTCTGGAGCAAACTCACCTTCCGTCTTAAGGTCAACAACAAAGTCTTCATTCTGCACACACTGCAGTTGATCAAGTTCAAGAACAAACTGAAATAGAGCTTTAGGAAGATAGCTTTGAGAGTAGTCTACAAAGCGACCTCCACCATCTAAAAGCAGACGTGGAGCAGCAGCAAGCATGATGAGAATAAGGAGTAGTGGCAGGGCTAAGAACTTTACAAAACGCAAGGATTCTGACCAAGGAATTGCCTGAGGAAAGGAGAAGTTTCCAAAGTGACGAACACGGGTTTCCAAGCTTGCCTCTATCAAGCTTGAGTCCTTGCCGTCGTCGTTCAACTTCGACATCAATTGCAGGGCATTGGTTAGCTCGTCATTCAAAGCCAAGCGGGAACCAATCATTTTGGCTGCTTCCTCCTGAGTTAAGCCAGATCGCACTTTTAGATAGGAAAGAATTGGAGAAACAACCTTTTGAAAGGTTAGGAAGAGACCAAAAGCCAAGAAGAGGTAGAACAGCGATGTTTTCCAAACTACGCTTAGATAGAAGAAGTACTCGAGGCTGAAAAGGACAAAGAGCAAGCCCAACAAGATTCCGCTTGTCCAGAGCGAGCCATTGAGCAGCTCTAAGCTGTAGTACTTTTTGCGGAAAGCCTCAACCTGCTCAGTTATGATCTTGTAATCTTTGGCCATTGCCTTTCTGTAATGTTAAAGGTAGCAAGTTTCGTTCCTGATGAACTTCGTGAAAACGAAGCCAGAAAACAAGACGTCGTTTGGCTGTCCTAAGTTCTATCTTTGACGCGTTTTTGAGCGTCTCAAATAACACAAGAACACACGAATGGACCAAGTACGCGTAAGATTTGCCCCAAGCCCAACAGGCCCTTTGCATATGGGCGGGGTTAGAACAGCACTTTACAATTACCTCTTTGCTAAGAACAACGGAGGAAGCTTCCTTCTTCGTATTGAAGATACCGATCAGGCACGTTTTGTTCCGGGTGCTGAAGATTACATCAAAGAAGCACTTCGTTGGTGCGGGTTTGAGCCCGACGAAGGCCCCGACAATCCGGGTGATTGCGGACCATACCGTCAATCAGAGCGTAAAGCAATGTACCGCGAGTATGCCGATAAACTCATCGAATCAGGACATGCCTACATAGCTTTCGATACTTCGGAAGACTTGGAGCAGATGCGAAACAACCTAAAGGCATCAGGTGTTGCGAGTCCTCAGTACAACGTGATCAGCAGGGAGAGTATGAAGAACTCTCTAACCTTGTCAGCCGACGAGGTTCAGGCTCGTTTGGATGCTGGTGATCCTTATGTGATTCGCATCAAAATGCCACGAAACGAAGAGATCCGTTTTGAAGACATGATTCGGGGATGGGTAGTAGTGAACACCTCCAACCTCGACGACAAGGTAATTTTCAAATCAGATGGCATGCCTACCTATCACTTGGCGAACATTGTTGACGATCACTTGATGTCCATTTCGCATGTGATTCGCGGCGAAGAGTGGTTACCATCAGCACCGATTCACGTGAAGCTCTACGAATGTTTCGGTTGGGAAATGCCAAAGTTTGCGCATTTACCCCTTATTCTTCGACCAGATGGAAAAGGAAAGTTGAGCAAAAGAGATGGGGATCGTTTAGGATTCCCGGTCTTCCCACTGGAGTGGAAAGACCCAAAATCAGGAGAGATTTCTTCTGGATATCGCGAGAAGGGATTTTTCCCAGAAGCCTTTGTAAACATGCTCGTTTTCTTGGGTTGGAACCCCGGTGATGAGCGGGAGTTGTTTCGTCTGGAAGAACTGGTTGAAGAATTCCGCATTGAGCGTGTAGGAAAAGCAGGCGCGAAGTTCGATGTGGATAAAGCCCGATGGTTTAATCAGCAATATCTAAGAGACCGCGACGCTAAGTTGCTCTTGCAAGATTTGGATGTGTACTTGAGAGAGGATCAGCGCGCCAAAGGAGAAGACTACCTCGTGGAAGTGATTGACATGATGAAGGAGCGCTCTTCCTTCGTTCAAGACATTCTGAACGGAGAGTACTTCTTTTCGGCACCTTCAGAGTACAACGAGAAAACAACGCGCAAGAAGTGGAAAGAGGGCTCTTCCGAGCTGATGCGTGGATGGTTAGATGCATTAAAGAATGTCGATGACTTTTCGGAAGAAAACATTGATAAAGAATTCCGAACATACATCGAAGCCAAGGAAGTAGGTTTGGGTCAATTGCTGCCTATTTTCCGCTTGCTCCTGACCGGACAAGGCATGGGCCCATCGATGTTCCGAATAGCCGCTCTTCTTGGAAAAGAAGAATGTACGATACGCATAGAGTCGGGATTAACTAAACTATCTTGAGATGAGCCAAATTATTCTTGAAGACATAGAAAGTTACGGCGGCCATGGCTGTCTTCCTCAGGAAAAAGATTCCTTAGGCTTATTTCGCACGAATGTCGTTCTGTACCTAGACTTGGAAGAGAGCGGTTACAGCGATAAGATTTCCGATACGGTGGACTATGTGGAAGCCACCAACTTGGTTTTAGCCGAAATGGCTATCAACTCAAGAACCGTGGAACACTTAGCTTACCGGATTGCCGACGCTCTTTTGGATCGATTTGACATCGTAGATGAAGTGGAGTTGGAAGTAGCTAAGGTGAACCCACCCGTGAAAGGCCTAAGCTCGTTCAGCATCTCAATTGAGAAAAGCCGCTGATACATTAGCTCTTTGATTACTTTTGCGCCTCCTGAAAAGGTCACGTGGCCGAGTGGCTAGGCAGTGGTCTGCAAAACCATCTACAGCG
>CAXAIH010000012.1:0-17481 GCA_963968755.1 uncultured Flavobacteriales bacterium | reverse complement strand
GGTTTCAAGGAGATACCTTCACGCTGGGTGGGAGCGGTCAAACCACTTCAGGTTTTTATACGGATGTCCTCGTGAATTGGAAAGGATGTGATTCCATTCTGACATCTGAGCTCATCCTTTAGCCGTCGCCTTTTGTCGACGTAAATGATACCATTTGTTCTGGCGAAATTTTAGATTGGAATGGTATTTCTTACAACCAAAGCGGAGTTTATGATTACGCTAGAAGCCTTTTTTACCCTGGGGCTCAATGCGATAGTACTACCAGATTAAATTTGATTGTTGTACCGGATTTGGCTCCAGATGATGCAGATACAAGCATTGGTTGTCTCAATCAACAAATCACTTTTGATGACTGATCCGGACATCATCGATTATAGCTGGTCAGATCGAACAAACACTGGAACGGGTCCAACCTTCAGCATCACACCAACAAATTTTTAGCAGCGGGTGTTTGTAACGGTCACGGACGTCAACGATTGTGACTACAACCTTACGAGAGATTTTCTCCAGTTTCAGTTTGATGCTTACGCCACGCAAGTAGATGTGAACAATGATCCTTTTGTAGAATTCAGCTTTGCAGTAGGGCCTCCTTCGAATGCCTCAGATTTATACTGGAGATTTGATGATGGAGATACTTTACATTAGGCAACACTCACCCACGAGTACTACTCAAATGGGAATTATGATTGGTGTGTTCTTCTGGATGGACTTTGTGGAATGGATTCAACCTGAAGCAGCGTTAGTATTGGTAGAGTAGGCCTTGAGGAATTTGATTCTGAAGTTTGGAATGCTTATCCCAACCCAACAAATGACTTCATCTACATCGATTTGAAGGAGCCAATTTCAGCGAGGGTTCGCATTATTTCTTTGCAGGGAGCGCTTGTGCACGAACGACCGCTAAGCGAGATTAGATCGTATAAAATAGGACTAAGTGATTTGTTATCAGGTACTTAATTCCTTGAATTCAATAGCAAGAAAGAAAATCGAAGATTGAAACTCCTTAAGTACTAAGAAAGAAGTCTTTCTTCAAGGGAATTCATGAAGCGCTCTTTATAGTCCTTCATATTCCCAAAGTTCTCATCTCCTAGAATCAACTCACCACTTTGATTGGTGGTGCCTAGTTTGCTGAAGTTTTGTTCTTGCCCGTTCAGGAATTCTTCAAACTTTTGCTCACCTCGTGCATGAACACTCACCACAACTCTACCTTGGGCTTCTCCGAACAAGAAAGCGTCTTTTCGAACACTTGAGTCGTATTCAACTTCAAAACCTAAATCGTGGTTCATGGCGGATTCCAAAAGCGTGATGAACAAGCCGCCATCCGCGCAATCATGTGCCGACTCTATTAAATTCTGGTTAATCGCTTCACGCAATACTGTGTGAAGCTTCAATTCCTCAGCCAAGTTTAAATATGGAGCCGTGGAGAGCTTTACGCCATGATGAGAGTATAAGTATTCAGATGAATTGATGTCGTTGCGACTTTCACCCATGAGATAAATTGAATCTCCTGCATGTTGAAAGTCAGAACCCATCGCTTTGGACTTGTCCTCCAAGATTCCCATCATACCTATGGTAGGTGTTGGAAAAACAGCTTCTTCTGAATCAGCTGTTACTGTTTGGTTATAGAAGGATACGTTTCCTCCGGTGACGGGAGTCTCAAATGTTAAGCAAGCATCGCTCATGCCTTTGATAGAGCCTACAAACGACCAATATACTTCTGGATTGTATGGGTTGCCAAAGTTCAAGCAGTTGGTGACTCCTGATCCTTTGGCACCCGTACAAGCTATATTTCTTGCAGCTTCAGCAACAGCAATGGAGCAACCTTTTCTCGGATCTGCCTGAACATAACGAGCATTGCAGTCAACCGTAAGAGCTAGGGCTTTATTGGAACCCTTCACATTTACAAGGCCTGCATCCGAAGGTCGGTTGGTCGTCATATTGATAATTCCAACCATACTGTCGTACTGATCCGTTACCCATTTCTTGGAAGCGATGTTCGGATGGGTAGTCAAGAATTTCGCAATGCTAACTAAGTCAGTGGGCTCAGCGATATCCTCAATCTTAAACTTTTTAGTCTCTGCGAAGTAGGCAGGTTCAGAATACTCAGGGTCATATACCGGAGCACCACCACCAAGAACCAGAGACTCTGCAGGAACCTTAGCTACCAATTCGCCCTGATCAAAGAAGCGAAGCGTATCGCCGGTAGTAACAATGCCAATTTCTTCGGCTTGCAAATCCCATTTATCGAAGATTCCTGTAACAATATCTTCCTCACCTTTCTTCACCACAACCAACATGCGTTCTTGTGATTCTGAAAGCAAAATCTCAAAGGGTTCCATTCCAGCTTGACGCGTAGGAACCTTGTCCAGCCAGATATCCATGCCATGTCCGCCTTTCTCTGACATTTCAGCAGAAGAGCAGATAATCCCTGCAGCACCCATGTCTTGCATGCCAACAATAACGTCTGTCTCTGCCAACTCTAGGCTCGCTTCTAGCAATAGTTTTTCTTGGAAAGGGTCGCCAACCTGAACTGCTGGAAGGTCGTCGGAAGAGCTTTCTGTAATATCACCTGAAGCAAAGGTTGCTCCATGGATTCCATCTTTTCCGGTTCTTGAACCGACAATAAAAACAGGATTTCCTTCTCCGTAGGAAATAGCCGAAATCGTTTTGTCAATGTCAAGAATCCCAACAGACATTGCGTTCACCAATGGGTTCGTTTGGTAGCATGGGTCGAAATGAACTTCACCACCGAGAACGGGTACGCCAAATGAATTCCCGTAGTCACCGATGCCCTTTACAACACCTTTCAAGAGCCACTTCGTCCGTTCCTCATCAATGCTTCCAAATCGAAGCGAGTTTAGTTGGGCCACTGGACGTGCTCCCATAGTAAATATGTCACGGTTAATCCCACCAACTCCAGTAGCTGCACCCTGATAGGGTTCGATAGCGCTTGGGTGGTTGTGAGACTCAATTTTAAAAGCGCAAGCAAGACCGTCGCCTATATCAACAAGACCAGCGTTCTCTTCACCAGCCTCAGCCAACAAGTGAGGCCCTTTTCTTGGCAAGGTTTTGAGCCATTTGATGGAGTTCTTATAGGAACAATGTTCTGACCACATCACGGAGTAGATGCTGAGTTCTGTGAAGTTGGGCTTTCGATCAAGGATCTCACAAACCTTGTCGTATTCTTCTTCTAAGAGTCCGAGTTTTTTCGCCGTATCTAATCCGGGAATCACTGCTTCCATGCTGTCCTTTTTGATGGTCCCAAATGTACATTTTGTGCTTTGCATAATAAGTTGAAAAGCTCCTTTTCATCAACAAGAATTCACACAGTTCATGGGGTTATCTTTGGGAGGTGCTTAGTGTCTTCTTCTACACAATACTTTTTAGCTTTTTGGTGTGACGTTTTCCATTTTGGGAAATTGCGGGCCATCCGAAATGGCATTCTGTACTGATCTTCTGGACAAAAATTGTTGGGGGAATAGCTGTATGGGCTATGTACTACTATGTCTTCGGGAACGATCGACTTACGAGCGATACCTTGAGGTTTTTCGATGACGGCTTGCTACTCTATGAGAGCTTCCTTGTTGCACCTGATACCTTTTTTCAGGTTGTCTCTGGAATTGTTTGGGATTCAAGTGTCCATCAATCGTTGGTAGACGGATTGAGCAATTGGTACAAGACTTACAATTATGGAGTTTTTAACGATAACCAAACTATCATTCGCTTTAATGCAATCGCCTCGATTTTTACATTGGGAAATTACTTCGCGAACCTTGTCATCGTGAACTTCCTTTCCTTTTCTGGAATAATTCTTTTGCATCGCTTCTTTCAGAAATACACCACCCTAAAGTCTACGGTCCATACTCTAGTGTGCTTCTTCATTCCACAAGTGCGGCTCCGGTCTTCAGGTCTTTTGAAGGAGGCACTTCTTTTTTGTGGACTTGGATTCTTTCTGTACGGATATGACCACTTGTTTGGTAGAGTTGAATGGAAGGCCGCTCTATTGATGCTGTTTGGTTTACTCTTACTAACTACGACTAAGATTTACGTCCTGGCCTGCCTTATCCCCGGCCTTATCTATTGGACTAGCATACGAATAGGAAAGGCAAATGCGGGGGTACTTCTTCTTTTAAAAACACATCTTCCTCTCCTCGTGATTGTGATTCTTCTCAATTCATTTTACTTTCCATTCTTGGAGAACCTTGCTGGGAAACAGATGGACTTCATTCGGTTGGGCCTGATGAGTGATGCGGGTAGCTTTTTTGACTTAACCATATTAAAACCAGACTGAATTTCGTTTATCCTTCTAAGTCCAGAAGCCCTTTGGAATTCAATGTTCCGACCATTCTGGGAAGATGCTCATAGCACTGTGGCTTATTTGAGCTGGTTTGAGAATTTTGTTCTGGCCGCGGTGGTTGTAATTGGTGGATTTACCATGTCGAAGAAGCGAATGGAAGGCAATCAGTTTTTTTGGTTCTGTGTTTCATTTGCAGTCATTCTTTTTATTCTAATTGGTTCCATTACTCCAATTGCAGGAGCCCTTATTCACTACAAAATTCCCGCACTCTCATTTTTAATTATTGACTTCTTAAGTTTGAGTCGCCTTAAATTCCTTCATGAAAAACGCTAAACTCATTATTTGCCTCTTTCTTATGCTTGGCCTTATATCCTGCGTGAAAACGGAACAAGCCGATCTAGTGGTTCACAACGCACAGATTTACACCTTGAATGAATATATAAATCAGGCAGAAGCTATGGCTATTTCGGATGGTAAGATCATCGAAATTGGTGATGAACACCAAATTATGAATCGATATCGAGCCAAGGAATATCATGATATGAAGAAGGCTGTTCTAGTACCGGCCTTCGCCGACGCTCATGCTTTTGCTATGCGCTATGCTTGGCTTCAAGGTCAAAACGACTTACAACTCTTGACAAGTATAGATGAAGTGCTTCGTTTCGTTACTGAGGATGGAAAGGATGGTCTTTTCATCGGCCTAAATGTGAAAGACGACTTGATGGGAGATAAGCTCATTTCCTATTTGGATTATTTCCCAAACCTCCTCTACGTTTTAAAAGGACGATCAGGATTGCGGATGGCAATGAGTCCGAGAATGGCGGATAGCTTGGGAATTACCAATAGGATTCTTAATGGCCAAGAAGTTTTTGACGTTTGGGAGCAAGTAGTGGAATTGAGCCATAAAACAACAAGTTATGAGGAGCAATTGCAACTACTCGAGGATTCTTGCCTAAAACTTGGGATTGGAGCCGTCAGCGAAATGGCTTCCGAGGTAAAGCGAGCAAGCTTCTTGAGCTCGGTTCCTGATAAGGATAGGTGGCGGATTCGCATGTATCAGAGTCTGTACGACAACAAAGTTAATCGGGCTTACCTCTTCGAGCATCTCGATAGTTTTCCGAATTTTCGTTTGGGAGCATTGGATTTGTATTTAGATGAGCCGTTGCTTTCAGGTCGTTCTTCATTGCGTGAAGCAGATTCGATTTACTTAAATTATTCGTTTGAAGAATTGCTTGAAATTGCTTCGCTTGCAAACACTGTTGAGGCTCAATTAATTTTTCATTGTTACGGAGATTCTGCCGTTGGACAAGTTGCACGGCTTGCGAAGGAAGTTCTTGGGGAGGTAAATGACAAACGCTGGAGAATTGAGCAGTCACAATTCATGCTTGAGCGAGATTTGGCCGCCCTGAGAGCCTATACGTTGCTCCCGGGTTTCTGTCCTCAGCAAGCTCCAGTGGATTTGGCTTTTGTAAAAAGTGAATATCCCAAATACGAAGATCGCGCATACCCTTTCCGGAGGGCTTTTGAAGCAAACAACTTTGTGACAGCAGGAAGCGCAGCTCCTCTGGATGAGCTTAATCCATTGAAGACCTTCAGAGTGATGGCCAATTTTTTGGGTTCAGGACCGACGGCACGCGAAATCGCTTTAAAGGCGATAAGCCTTTATCCTGCGATGGCTATGTTCATGGAAAATGAAATTGGTAGCCTTGAGGTAGGCAAGGATGCAAGTTTTGTCGAGCTAAATGGAAACCCTATTACAGCTCCAACTGAAATTTTAGATGCCATTAAGGTACAGAGGACCTACATCAGAGGGAGAATGGAATATCATTATTAAGCTCTCATTATCCTATATTTGAGAACAGCCTATAGTTTCGCCGCATGTTTGAAGAAGTACAACGCCTGTTTGACATTCCCTACTATCAACTAAAGCACTACCCACAAAGTGATTCGCTTTGTGCAAAAGTGAATGGGAAATGGATCAAATACTCAACTCAAGAATTCATTGACACAGGGAATAAAGTAAGCCGAGGCTTACTCAAAATGGGAATCAAACCTGGTGACAAAATCGCATTGATTTCGAATAATCGCCCAGAATGGAATATGCTCGATCTGGGCATTCTTCAGATTGGAGCGATTGACGTTCCCATTTATCCAACAATCTCGAGCGAGGATTACAAGTTCATTTTCAACGATGCAGGTGTAGTATTATGTGTCGTTAGCGATCACGAGCTCTACGATAAAGTTGACGCGGTACGTGATCAGATCCCATCTCTGAAGGAGGTATACACCATCGAAGAGTGCGAAGACACAAAGAACTGGGTGGAGATTTTGAATGCCGGTAATGAGAGCATGCAACCACAGGTTGAGGATCTAATGAGCGACATAAAAACAGATGACCTCGCCACATTAATTTACACTTCTGGTACAACTGGAACCCCAAAAGGGGTCATGCTGTCGCATAAAAACATCGTGTCAAATGCTGTCGCGTCTGTTGAGCGCTTGCCAGTTGGAAAAGATGCCATTGCGCTAAGCTTTTTACCTGTGTGCCATATCTATGAGCGTATGCTCATGTATCTATATCAAATCACAGGGGTATCTATTTATTTCGCAGAATCCATAGAGACAATTGGCGATAACTTAAGGGAGGTCAAACCTCACGTGTTTACAGCCGTCCCAAGGCTTCTTGAAAAGGTTTTTGATAAAATCATGGCAAAAGGGTCGGAGCTCACAGGGATCAAACACAGTTTATTCTTCTGGGCTGTAGGCCTCGCTAATGAGTACGACACCCATGGCAAGAGCGCTTGGTACAAATTCAAATTAGGAATCGCAGATAAGTTAATCTTCAGCAAATGGAGAGAGGCCTTAGGTGGTAGGGCAGAGGCAGTGGCTTCGGGTTCTGCAGCCTTGCAACCTCGTTTGGCTCGTATCTTTTTAGCTGCAGGCGTTCCTGTTATGGAAGGTTATGGACTCACTGAAACTTCCCCCGTAATCTCTGTGAACAGCGCAAAAGATGACGGAGTTCGGATTGGAAGTGTTGGTCGTGTGCTTAAGGATGTAGTGGTTAAGATTGCTGAAGACGGTGAAATACTCGCAAAGGGCCCAAACGTTATGATGGGCTATTACAATCGAGAGGACCTTACCAAGGAAGTGATTGACAAGGAAGGCTGGTTTCACACTGGTGATATTGGGGAGGTTTCTTCAGAAGGGTTTCTTCGAATTACGGACAGAAAGAAAGAGATGTTTAAGACATCGGGTGGAAAGTACATTGCCCCTCAGATGATGGAAAATCGGTACAAGGAGTCCCTGTTTATTGAACAAATTATGGTCATCGGAGAAAATGAAAAGCACCCTGCGGCTCTTGTTGTTCCGGCCTTTGAGTATTTGGCGGAATTGGCGAAACGCAACGGACATACCTATGATGATATTGAGAAGTTTGCCCAGAGTGATGTTGTTAAAGAACAGATTTGGAAAGAGGTAGAAAAGTCAAATGCGGACTTCGGTGGTTGGGAGCAAGTGAAAATGATCGAAGTTTTGAGCAAGCCTTGGACTGTGGATACAGAGGAGCTAACGCCGACTCTAAAATTGAAGCGTAAGATTATCAAGAATAAGTACCACGACCAAATTGAACATATCTATCGCCCTTTTTAATCCTCAAGAAGCTTTTACTTTGCAGCCTCATCCATTAGGCTTTTGACTAAACAAAGCAAGATTTATTTCGTATCGGACGTGCACTTAGGTGTACCGAACGAAAAGAGCAGTCGTGAACGTGAGCTAAAACTCATTCGCTGGCTCGATGAGGTATCAAAAGATGCTACAGAGATTTTTATCGTAGGTGATCTTTTTGACTTTTGGTTTGAGTACAAGCATGCAATTCCAAGAGGTTTTGCACGAATTCAAGGTAAGATTGCCTCTCTCACGGATTCAGGAATACCTGTGCATTTGTTCACTGGGAATCATGACATGTGGATGTTCGACTACTTCCCTAAAGAGCTAGGGGTTTCTGTTCATCCAAATCCAATCGAACGAGAATGGAATGGAAAGAAGTTCTTTATAGGACACGGCGACGGACTTGGTCCAGGCGATTACTCCTATAAGTTTATTAAAAAGGTTTTTACAAACCCTCTCTGTCAATGGTTGTTCGCTCGACTTCACCCAAATTTCGGTATTGGTTTGGCAAATTACTTTTCACGTAAATCACGGATTGCCACTTCTTCTGAAGAGGAGGTTTTTCAAGGAGAAGCCCGGGAATGGTTGGTGCAGTTCTGCAAAGATGAGCTGACGAAGACGCATCGCGACTATTTCGTATTCGGCCACAGACATTTGCCCATAGATTTCGACCTAGGCCAGAAGAGTACATACTACAATCTAGGCGATTGGATTCGGTACAGCAGCTATCTCGAGTTCGACGGAGAGGCTTGTAGCCTTAAGTACTTCGAAAAGGATTCTTAAAGCTTCACAGCCATTTCAACCAAACGGTTTGAGTAGCCCATTTCGTTGTCGTACCAACCAACAAGCTTCACGAGTTTCCCTGTTACCGCTGTAAGTTCTGAGTCGAAAATGCAAGAATGTGGATTACCAACAATATCGATGGATACGATTGGTTCAGATACATATTGAAGGTAACCGCGCATAGAGCCAATGGCTGCCTTCAAAAAGGCATGGTTGATTTCCTTAACAGTCACGTCCTTTTTAACCACAACGGCTAAATCCGTTAGAGAGCCATCCGGAACTGGAACACGTATTCCTACACCACCCATTTTTCCATGAAGGTGAGGGAAGATGCGGCCAATAGCTCCAGCTGCACCTGTTGAGGTTGGAATGATAGATTGGGCAGCTGCTCGTGCTCTACGCAAATCTTTGTGAGGAGCATCGTGCAAACTTTGATCCGCGGTGTAGGCGTGAATAGTTGAGATGTAAGCATTCTCAATTCCAGCCAAATCATCAATGATCTTCACCATAGGTGCAACACAATTTGTGGTGCATGAAGCATTCGAGATGATGTCTTCATCCCCAGAGATGATTTCATCGTTGATACCTAAAACAACTGTTTTTACGTCAGCTGTTCCAGGAGGCGCTGAAAGCAATACCTTTTTTGCTCCTGCCGTGAGGTGGCGAGCAGCATCTTCGCGCTTGCGGAATACCCCAGTGCACTCTATGACCAAGTCAACATCCAATTCTTTCCAAGGCAAATCCTCTGGATTACGCTTCGAGAAAAATGGGACCGCGCGGTCGATGAAGTAAAAGGTGTTGTCATCGCAAGAAATCATTTCTGGATAACGCCCATGGACTGAGTCGTATTTAATAAGGTGGGATAGAGTAAAGGCAGGTGCCAGATCATTTACTGCAACCACTTCAACTTCTTCTCTTTCAAGAAGCAGTTTTAGAGCAGCGCGTCCAATTCTTCCAAGTCCGTTTATTGCAATTCTTGTAGCCATAGTATCGTAATTCGGTCCAAATATAGTCAAAGTGTATTCAGTACACTAAGTCAACTATCATTATTTAGCCTAGGCAATATGCGGATTTTTTTCAAGCCTTCATACTTCGGAAGATGAAATGAAATCAAAAAAAATCCCCCACTGAAGATCAGTGAGGGAAACAATATTTTAGAATATTGGGAAGCTACTCAAACTTGATGAATTTGCCCACTTTTTTGGTGTTTCCATATTCCACAGTTAGAATATAGGATCCAGCATCCAAAGCTCCAACGTTAAATTCGATTTCGTTTTCACCATCCTGCAATCCATTCAACATCTCGTCTAGAACCCGGTTACCCCTAATGTTAAAGACGCTTAGTTGTGCCTTATCAACGCCTTCAGTTACCAAACGAACTTTGGCATCAGAAACAGCTGGGTTAGGATATACGGAGAGAAGACCCAACTTGCTATCATTCCAGTCATCAAACTGAGTACGCTCTTCCACTCCTACAAAGCTTTCAGACTTCCACATTCCGCGGCCGTATGAACCGAAGTAGAAAACGCCTTCGTTCGCTGCACCTCTTAAGTGTTGTTGACGTACATAACGTACTTCAGCAAAGGTGAAATCAGTAGTTCCTACAACAAACCATTCCGGACTTGGACTTGTAAAGTTGTCTGTGGCAATAACTCCGAATTGAGTTCCAACTATCAAGCGTCCTGGTTCGTTGATGTCCCAATCTCCATCAAAGGCAGGAACATTCGATGGGAAATCTCCATTTACATTTGTTGCACTTGGGAGGGTTGAAGCATTACTTACCACAGCAACGTGGGCAGAATGGCCTACACCACCTACGAATACCGCAAGTTGAGTAGGGTCGTTCGGATTGAGCGAAATACCACCAACAGCACCACTTGCGCTGTAAATTGTGCTAATGCTAATGGCATCTGAAATTTCAGCTTTGGTCATTGGAGGGTAAATCTTTTCCAAACCACTCAAGCGTCGAACATTACCACCAATGGCATAATACATATAACGTCCATCAGGTGAGAACTCAATCGCATTTGGTTGTCCGCCAAGTTCTAGCAATGTCCATTCAACTTCTTCATTAAAACGTAAGGCGTTTCGAGTAACAAGCAATCCTGATCCATTTGCTGGTGCGCCAACTCCATCACCATCTGTTGCGGCTGTAACGGCTAGGATAGATTGAATTGGATCTTGCACCATCAATCGATCTCCAGGAGAAAGACTTGACTTAAGTACGTGACGAATAGGTAAGTTTTCGGTCTTGCTCAACAAACTCAGAACTCCACCTGCTGGGTAATTAGAGGTGTAGTTCAATTTCACTTGAGCATTAGTTTGAGGAGGTACATTAAAAGTCGCTTGAACTCTTCCGGTACTTTGATCTACCGTTCCACTTCCGTCTCCTTCTAAAACGCCATCACCATCAAAGTCATGAATAACGCTGACACCAGAGCTCACAAAAAGACTTGAGTAAACAGGCACTGCTGATGATTGCTCAGGTTCAATATATCCTGTAAAGGTTTTTTGAGAGCCATTTGCTACTCCGATTACTTGATCTGCTGTATCTACTACAAATTCAACAGAGTCTTGACTGTATTGATCGTCTGAGGATTCCCACAACTCCGTAACTGTCCAAAACTTCCCACTCACACCGTCTGGAGAAATTCCAGCTTCTTTAACGATACCAGAACCAAGTTCATCTAGGAAGCGCGATCTTCCAATCGACGAGTTCTGCGCTGTTGTGAATTTTGCGTCCACTATTTGGGATGCGGCAGCATCAAATCCATCTCCGTTTAGAACGCCTTGGTTCGTGACACGGCTCCCGTAATCTGGTGTGCCGAAAGTACCCGGATTGATAATGATGTTTCCCTGGTCTTGAGTTCCTCCAACTACATTTCCTCGATTGTCGAAGGCCATGCCGTAGAATTGTGTCGTTTGATATCCTTTGGACATTTCAAAGAAGGTATAACCTCCATCGAGTGTTTTAAATACGCCACCATCATTTCCATAATATCCGATAAGCGGATCTGTTGGATCCCAAACGAGAGTTAAGTGATCCGCATGCATTCTAATTGGAGCACCTTGACCTCGCAGCGCGGCTAGTGTCCAGTTGCCATCAAATCTCCATAAATCTACACCACCTACGAAGAATACATCTTCAACATCTTGACGCACGCCAAAAAGGAAGTTGTGGAAGAACTGTCCACCCATTTCGTCAAAATCAGGATTAGAACGTGGTGGAGCTGGATCGATAGTACTCCAACTGTCTCCTTTGTCAGATGTTTTGTAGACATTACCGAAGGTGCTAGAACCAGTCGCGATAGCTACGTAAGCTACGTTTGGATTGGCAGCGGTTGTTTTTACAGATACACGTTGACCTCCTGGAACGTCTGTGGCTTTCGTGAAAGAAAACGGGTCTGTTGGAGTGTCAGACCAATACACTCCAGAGCCGCTAGCGACGTAAAATCGTTTCTCGTCTCCTGACCAAGTAGTATTCCGCATGCCTGTAATTGGTACCGTACCACTTGGGTCATATACTACCTTAGTCCAAGTAGAACCTCCATCTTCTGTCAATAACAGCCCCGCATTAGTGCTTACAAAAAGTGTTTGGTCGTCGTTCGGGTGTGCAGACATCCAACTGCATCTACTAAAGTCATTGTTTTCAGTCGATTCTAAAAGACTCCATGTTTGACCGTCGTCAGTAGATTTGAAGATACCGGATCCAGCGTCGCCTTCAGCATAATGACCCGTTCCAACGAATACATCTCCGTTACCGGTTTGACCAATGGAGCCTATGTAAAGGTTCTCTTTAAAGTCCCAAACGCCTACCCATTCGTTTCCGCCGTTGTCGGAAATCCATAAACCTGCAGAGGTTCCACCTGCGTAAATACGCTGGTTGTTATTTTGGTCAACAAGGATTGCTCTTGTACGTCCTCCAATATTATTTGGGCCAAGGAACTGGAAAGACATATCCTGAACACCACGCTTGGCAGCACGATCTTTCATTTGAACTCTCCCGCTCATGACAGCGGCTTCATCCACCAATCCTGTTTGAGCACTGCGCTTCATGTCGTCCTCCCATTGCTTGTCGCGTGGAGCGAATTCTTCATTTTCACCTCTAGCTTCATAAAAAGCAGATTGATTTCTATTAATGAGGACAGCTGCTGCAGCAAGAGTTAGGGCGATTGCTGATCCAAATAGTGCTTTCCGATTCATATTTTTTCGGTATAAAATTTACGTTTACAATATATTAAAAAACGAAGCGGTTATTTTGTTCGCTTTGAGCCTGAATAAGCGGTTTTATTGAGTGGGCGGTTCGATGATTAAATGTGCTTTTCTGCATGATAAGAGGAGCGCACAAGTGGCCCACTTTCAACATATTGAAAGCCTTTTTCGAGTCCAATCTCTTTGAAACGAGCAAAAACGTCGGGATGAATCCACTCACTCACAGGCAAATGCTTCTTGGTTGGTTGTAAATATTGGCCGAGTGTAATAACCTGAACTCCAACCGCTCGAAGGTCATCCATGGTTTCAATTACTTCTTCTTTCGTTTCTCCCAGACCGAGCATGATCCCAGATTTTGTTTTCATGCCGGCTTTACCCAGTCGATACAAAACCTCCAAACTACGATCATACCTTGCCTGAATTCGAACTTGTTTAGTCAGTCGTCGAACTGTTTCCAGGTTGTGAGAAACGATTTCCGGAGCAACATCAATGATGCGCTGAAGGTTGTCCCACATACCGCGGAAATCTGGAATCAGTGTTTCCATATTCGTATTCGGACTCAAGCGGCGAATGGTGTTCACCGTTTCGGCCCATATTTCTGAACCGCCGTCCTTCAGGTCATCTCGGTCTACTGAGGTGATTACACAGTGCTTTACCTTCATCAGCTTCACCGACTTCGCCACCCTCAGGGGTTCAAAGGCATCAACACCTTCCGGTACACCTGTAGCAACGTTGCAAAAACCGCATGAACGGGTACATACATTTCCAAGAATCATGAACGTAGCTGTTCCCGCACCCCAGCATTCGCCCATGTTTGGGCAGTTACCACTCTCGCAAATGGTGTGCAGTTTATGGTCGTCCACAAGGGAGCGAACTTGTTTGTATTCTTTACCTACTGGTAGCTTAACTCGGAGCCAAGAGGGTTTCCTCGTAATCTCTTCTTTCTTTAGGGTTGAACTCATCTATTGTAAATACTTTTTTCCAAAGAAAAAATTGGCGTACAAAGTAACGAAGAACTGTTGGTCATTCTCAAAGGCCATTATGGGGATTGGCTTGTAGTATACATCGAAATTCATACCTACCTCAAAAGAGCGAACAGATTCCATTTCTGGTGCGTACTCGAAATTGAAACCATACTTCAAGTGAATTCCTGGAACAAGTTCACTTTCTTCAATTCCCTTGAGCATCGGTCCGCGGCCTTCAATCAAATCGAAGCGATGTTTGAATTCGTCGTACTTCTGAAGAGATACCCGATCTCCAGCTTCATTCGGATTATACACGACTAAATACACAGGCTTCACAAAAGCGAAAGATGGGCCTGCCATCCAAACTCTACTTATCTGAACGCCGCGCTTTGCGAGTTTGTGGAACATAACCATCTCCCGACCAAAAGTGGGACGCAGGCTCAGAACAGAGTTTTTCTTACCATAGACAAAACTCTTATTGCCACTGGCCACATACGGATTGAATGACTTAAACTCCTTTGCGTGTTTGATGTTGACCATTTCTAGGCCTAAGATTCTTCGTCGGTCAACGTTAAGAAACTTGGCAGCTCGGAAGTTCAACCCAAGGCCTTGGGTATGGAGAACAACGCCACCGTAATATTCCTTCTTAAAAATCGTTTTGATCCCTGTAGACGGAGAAGCGTCTTGGGAATGCGCCATGAAACTTCCTGAGAGTAGCACAACATAAAGTACGTTGATTAAAAAGCGCATATGCAAATATACCAAATCTAAACGCAGACACTTGAAATTGGTTTGTGCCCTAAAGCTCTTTTTTTAGCGGTTTTAGCCCAACCTATTGGGGTGAATGTAAGTATGTACGTTAGCGACAGTATCTTTGTAGAATTGATGAATTTGAAAGGCAGTAATTTTCTTGTCATATTAGCGCTTCTTTTTTCGGGCGATTGCCTCGGACAGGAAGTCTCGAGCTCGCCTTATGGTAGAGTTGAAAAAGTAGGGACGACTGTTTGGGAGTGGTTTAATTATGCCAAAACCATTTCTGAAGTTTCGGACAGGGAGCAATCTAGAAGGAGTTTCCTTTTTCCAGATACGACTGTTTATGTTGGATATAGCACCGGAATTGCAAAAGTTTCATCTCACGGTATAGGACAGGTTCTAGATCCTTGCGCCCCTCTGTTCTCTCAAACAAATTCTGTTTTAGACAGCACAAAGGCATACACGGTAGAGAAAGTATCGATTGCTTATCGCTATTTCAGGCCCTTTGATACCCTGTCTGATATTCTATGGGTTCAGCTTTACAACGACGACGCCTTGGAGAAGGTGGTTGATCCCAATTGGCCAAGCGGAGCTTCATATGCAACAGCAGAATATGATTGGAGGTTTCGAAAAGGATCCGATCCAAGTGAGGAGACAACCTACTTTTTATCGAATGATGACACCAGTAATTATGGTACGATTCGAAACCTTGAAATTCCCGTCGAAATTGCTGTGCCGGCAGGAGGGGAGTTCGCAATGAGCTTGAGCTTCGATCATTTCAATAAGACTTATGCGGGAGATACCTTAGATCCCTATTTATATCCGAAGAAGAAGGTGAATTCCTTTATGACCTATGAGGTTCATGACGTAGAGTCGACTGTTGAGGCTGGGCATTACAATCACAGTTTAATTGCAAATACACCCATTCGATATAACAAGGATTTAGAAGGTTGGAATGGTCGTTACCGACCGGGCACATCCTGGGCATCAACCGTTGGAATTTTCCACCTTGATGTGTCTTTCCTATTGCGCTATGAGGAACCTGTTGGCCTCCCAGAACGACTAGATTTCACACAGATTTCACTTGGCCCAAACCCGGCGTCAGATCAAGTATTCATTTCCGGTTTACCTGCTGAAACCTTTCTCAAGATAGAAGTAATCGACGTGCAAGGACGACAAATGATGGCCTTCGAAGAAGTGAAATCTCAACTCGATGTTTCCGAGCTGAGTTCAGGGATTTATTTCTTGAAGTTAAGTAGCGCCGAGGAGCAAGTCCAAAGACGTTTCATTAAGCTTTAAGCATTCGACTGCTCGCGAATAAGGTTCAAGGCTGAGCCAGCTTTGAACCACTCAATTTGACTCTCGTTGTAGGTATGCTTCGTTTCGATGATGTCCTTCAAACCATCTGCATGTTCAAGCTCCAGATTAAGATTCTTGCCTGGTGCAAAACTCTCTAGGTCGATCATATTGATAGTGTCGTCCTCTTGTATTTTGTCGTAGTCATTTTCGTTCGCGAAGGTGAGTCCTAACATCCCTTGCTTTTTCAAATTCGTTTCGTGAATTCGAGCGAATGATTTTACAAGAACAACACGCACACCTAAGTGACGAGGTTGCATGGCTGCGTGTTCTCTAGAAGAACCTTCGCCATAATTTGAATCACCAACTACGATGCTCGGAATGTCTTGAGCTTTATACTCGCGCTGAACAGCAGGAACTTCGCCATATTTTCCAGTCAATTGACTCTTCACGGAGTTTGGCTCCATGTTGAAGGCATTGATTGCTCCTGTCAGTGTATTGTTTGAAATGTTGTCCAAGTGTCCACGGAATCTTAACCACGGTCCGGCCATTGAAATGTGGTCGGTGGTACATTTTCCATGGGCCTTAATCAGCAATTTCATGCCTGTGATGTTTTTTCCATTCCAAGGCTTAAAAGGAGTAAGTAGCTCCAACCTTTGGGAATCTTCCTTCACAACAACATTGTTGGCACTTCCATCCTCAGCTGGAGCGAGGTAACCTGCATCTTTAACATCGAAACCTTGCTCAGGCAATTCATGTCCGGTTGGTGGATCTAGTTTAACTTGTTCGCCGTCTTCGTTCGTCAAGGTGTCAACTAAAGGATTGAAATCCAGTTTTCCAGAAATAGCGATAGCTGTCACGAGTTCAGGTGACCCTACAAAAGCATGGGTATTTGGGTTTCCGTCTGCACGTTTTGAGAAATTCCGATTAAAGGAATGAACGATGGTGTTTTTCTCTTGTTTATCAGCTCCTTCACGTGCCCATTGTCCAATACATGGTCCACAAGCATTGGCAAAGACTTCCGCTCCCATTTTTCCAAATGTGTTGATGAAGCCATCACGCTCGATGGTATATCGTACCAATTCGGACCCTGGAGTAATCGTGAATTTCGATTTGGTTTTAAGTTTTCTATTTACGGCTTGTTCAGCTAAGGATGCTGCTCTTGAAATATCCTCATAAGATGAATTCGTACAAGATCCGATTAGGCCTACTTGAACATCTGTTGGCCACCCCATTTTTTCGGCTTTTACAGCCATTTCTGAAACAGGAGTTGCGATGTCTGGAGAAAATGGACCATTGAGGTGAGGTTCCAAAGTGTCCAGATTGATTTCTATAACCTGATCAAAATACTTTTCAGGATTCGCGTAAACTTCATCGTCACCCGTGAGGTGCTCGCGGATGTTATCCGCCATGTCAGCAACTTGGGCTCTGCCTGTCGCTTTTAGGTAGCGCGCCATAGAGTCGTCGTACCCAAAGGTAGAAGTGGTTGCTCCAATTTCTGCTCCCATATTA
>CAXAIH010000011.1:0-17807 GCA_963968755.1 uncultured Flavobacteriales bacterium | reverse complement strand
CATCAAAGTGAGCCAAAAGGTTATTCTACGTGATGGAATAGCCTTGATTGGAGCGGAAATCATCCTCATTATTCTAATTAGTGGTGATATCCTTTATTGGTGGCATGGTCTTATCCTAATGCTCATGTATGGAGTATATCTCTCCTATATGCTTTGGTCGATGACCAAAGGAGAAAAGATTAGTGCTGAAGAGTTCCACGAACAGTCGGATCAGCTGTATGAACCAAAAGAAGAGAAAAGACATCATGCCGTTATTAAAGGTGGAATGACCATCGATTTGGAGCGCATGGTATTGGGCGGGAACAAAATTACCGATGCGAACGCGTGGCCTCTGCTGATTATTTCTACACTTACCATAGCCTTAAGCTGTTATTTTTTGGTTTTGGCTTGTGAGTGGATCGGAAGTGAAAGCTATTATGTCCCTTACCTAGGAACTTTTGAGGGCTTGGGAATTCCAATCTTATTTGTAGCACTCATTATAGCCTCTATGGCTTCGAGTATTCCTGATACGATCATTTCGATGAAAGATGCACAGAAAGGAAATTACGACGACGCTGTGTCGAATGCTTTTGGGAGCAATATGTTCGATGTCTGTTTCGCTCTCGGTTTTCCTCTCTTCTTGTATGGAATCATTAATGGTCCAATACAAATGGATCAGTCGATTATTGAGCTCAGCGCTGAACTTCGAATGCTCCTATTGCTGATGACACTGGTCGTGTTTGGAATCTTCTTCTTTGGCAAGTACCTCGGTAAGATGAAAGCTTACTTGCTGCTTGCGTTCTACGCATTCTTCGTAGTCTACGTTGTAGGACGTAGTACTGGAAACGAAGTGATAGCTGCTATAGGATCTGTGCTCCGAGACATGGTGTACATGCTCTCTTTCACACAGTAGATCATTCACTTAGGCTACTAAGAGGTCAAGCAAGCGTTTCATTTCTTGCTCCTTCTCTTGTGCTCCCAATTGCTGGTAAGAATGATGCAGGTTGTTTAAAACTCGTGTCGTGATGCTCTGATTGTCACAAGGCAAATAGAACATTGGCAAATCCTCCAATTCCAATTCTTTCACAAATTGAGTTATCTCTTTGTTGCTGAAAATCGATCCTTTTCCAAAAGGATTGATGTAGAACATCATGTCATCTCGGTTAAGATCTGTTAGGCTTTTCGCCATACCTGAATAATCCAGATAACAGAGGATGAAATGACGTGGAAGATTGACACCATAAATAGGCAAGTCTAAGGACTGCGCCAGGTGCATGTAGATAATGGATAAGCTTATAGGATTTCCTTTTTTGCCTTCAAGTACCGTGTTCGCAAAGGAGTTCGAAGGTGAATGATAGTTCTTCATATTTCCCGAGAAGCCATGGACATCAAATAAGATGTGATTGATGACTTTCACTTTTTCCAGTGCGGTTAGACCATCGTTTAGTTCAATCCAAACATCTTGCTTAATCTTCTCAAGTTCTGCTAGAATACTATCCTCGTCAATCTCCGGGTACAAGTATCTAGATATGAGGATCCAGCCTTCCATCAGGTTCATGCAACCTCCTTCTTTCCACAGAGCTAGCTTGTCGTACAGGGTTTCAAATTGAATCCGATGTATGAGGTCTTCAACACGTCCTTGAAAGATTGCACCTAAACCGGACTTCTCCCAAGCACTTTCAAGAAAGGGAATAGCTGAAGGTCCCATCTTCTCAAGTTGACCCTTTACATCCATGAAGATGTTTTCGTCCGGATCGTCGAGAAGGGCAATGAGGGCATTGATCTTAGTGGCTTCCATACCTTACAAAGGTAGATGGGAGCTAGGCCGCACTAGGCCGGGGACACTGGAAGTTTTACTCAATCACTTGTTAATCGGTGCAAGCTCTGCTCGATCAAGTCATCCATGCGTTGCTGATAGTTCTTGGAAAACGCACCTTTAAATCGATTGGCAATGATGAGGCATATGGTTAAACAGTCATGACCTAGCATGCCGCCCAAAGCATAGAGCGCCGAGGTCTCCATTTCATAGTTGGTGACTTGCAATCCGGCATACTGGGTCTCTGCCAAGGCTTCATTCAAGCCCTGAAAGCGCGTGTTTAAACGAAGCTCCCGCCCCTGTGGTCCATAAAAGCCACTCGCGGTAAGGGTTATTCCTTTTGCTTCTGTGGAAGCAAGTTTTCCCATTAAGGAGGAACTTCCTGCAACTCCGTAGGCCCTGATGAATTCGAATGCTTCTCCCATTTGTGTTTTAACAGCGGCTGTAAGCTCTTTTTCTTCAAGGTCTTGCTTGTAGTAATGCAACACATTGTCGAGGCCAATTGCGTAAGACGAAGCAATGAAACTGTCTACATCCAATTCTGGTTGTAAGGATCCTGATGTGCCAAGACGCAGAAGGTTTAATGAGACTTGATCTGGTCGCTCTTGACGACTTTCCAAGTCAATGTTGAAGGCCGCATCCAGCTCATTTACAACGATGTCGATGTTATCCGTTCCAATACCAGTACTAAGTACACTTACTCGTTTTCCGTTATATGTTCCAGTAATGGTACAGAACTCCCGGTTCTGGTTTTCATGTTCTATACTTGAGAGAAACTTCCCCACGCTTTTTACCCGTCCTTGGTCACCCACAAGAATGATGTTTTCAGAAAGCTCTTGTGCGCCAACACCGATGTGATAGGGTAGACCTTGGTCATCTAGTACTAATTCGGAAGGAGGGATGATTCGTGCCATGTGCAATCTGTTGAAAACCTGTGTTGGAAAAGAATGACCAAAATTGCATTTTTGACGGACATGGCGTCAAGTAAAGTTGCACGTATTCGACGATGGGTTTTAAACATCCTTCTTGTTGGCTTTGGCTTAGGAGCTAGCCTGGGTTACAAGTATTATCAATTCATTTACTCGAGCAATGTTTCTATTGAGGAAGGCACCCGCTACCTCTTGCTTCCAGATGGAATCAATTTCAAAGAAGTACAAACCGCATTGCTCAAGGACGGTCTGCTTCAAGATTTAGAATCTTTCCTCTGGGTAGCCGATCGCAAAAATTATCCAAACAAGATAAAGGAAGGTAGGTACTTGCTCTCTGATGGCATGAGCAACAACAGTTTGGTCAACTTGCTGCGCTCAGGGGATCAAAAGCCTCTAAAGATTACGTTGAACAATATGCGTTTCACAGAAGACCTAGCAAGCTTAGCAGGTTCGAAGCTGGCCTTCGACTCGAGTGACTTGATGGATTTACTCACTGATAGAACTTACCTGAACAGCATCGGTTTTGATCCTGTGCGTGTGAAGGCGCTTTTCATTCCCAATACCTACGAGTTCTATTGGAGCACGACTGCAGACGAATTCGTTGATCGTATGGCGGTGGAGTACAAGAAGTTTTGGAACGATTCACGAAAGGCGAAAGCTACGGCATTGGGTCTAACGCAAACAGAGGTTAGCACCTTAGCATCTATTGTTGAAAAGGAAACACTCATTCCTGAGGAAAAACCACGTGTGGCTGGTTTGTATCTGAACCGAATTCGAAAAGGGACAAAACTGCAAGCAGATCCAACAGTCATCTATGCTCTTGGAGACTTTACGGTCAATCGAGTATTGAGAGAACACCTTAAAATCGACAATCCTTACAACACTTATATGCACAAGGGCTTGCCACCTGGACCCATATGTATCCCTGAGCCTTCGTCGATTGATGCAGTTTTAAATGCTGAAAAACACAACTATATCTTCATGTGTGCCAAGGCCGACTTCTCGGGATACCACAGCTTTGCCGTGAACCTTCGAGAACACAATAGGAACGCTCGAGCCTATCAACGCGCTTTGAACGAGCGTAAGATCTTCAAGTAGATTCCAGTTTCGTAAACCACGAAGGCAAAGAGGAGGCTGTATTCTAATGCTATCAATAGCATTGATTCGTCAAATTCTTCCTGGCCATAAGCGCAGTAAGAGAGGAATATTAAGGAGCTCCATAAGGTTGGAAATCGTGCATCTGCAATGCTTCCAAACATCACCATACCAAGGATGTACCATGGGTGGACCGTGGTGGCGCCTAGGAGGAAGATGAGCATAATCCAGATATAGGCGGTACTGAAGTCCTTCTTGCGAAAGCGGTAGGAAAAGAAAAGGATAAGAGCGGAGGAGACAATTGCCAGCAAAGGCCCAATGCGCGCGATGTCGTTGTAACCAATCCATTCCCATCTGATCCAACGCAAGAGATAGTACAGACTTGCATTAAATTCGAAATTTTGGAAGTAAAGCCCCAAACTTGACCCCATTCCACTCAACTTCAGCTCAGGAAAAAGTGGAAGGTAGAGTAGGCCCAGTATGCTCAAGACGATTCCCGAAAACAGACTCCCTTTTTTTAAGCCCAAACGAAAGAAGAAATAGGGCAGAAGGATGAGCGCATGTAGCTTAAAGCCTGCTGCAAGTGCTATGAATACAGCTGAGAGTAACCATTTGGAGCGCACCAGAAAAACAACACTGCCAAGCAGAAAACTGAGCATTAAAAGCTCAAAATGCAGGTTGCCATAGCTTTCAATGAGCCAGAGTGGATTTAGAACAAGCCAGGGAACAACCTGCTTGAATTTCCATTTTGGAAGCAAGTGAAACAGAAAGAAGATCAACAAGCTTTCGCCGAGCAAAAATTGAATGCGAAAAATCCCACTAGAAACCATGGTGTCTCCTTCTGAGAGAAAGGTGGTTAAAGCGAACGACACTTGAGCTAGGGGTGGGTAGACGCTGAAATATTCAGGACTGTTGAGTTGTGAGAACAGTTCTTTAGAGAAGCTCGGATCCCGTCCAATTAGCTCTGAAGGGGCAAAAGCATACGGGCTTATTCCTTTTAGACTGCACCAACCGTCCCAAACGAAACGATAAACATCATCGCTTAAGTTCGGTAAAAAGCCAAAGGACATTAGGCGAAGTGCAATGGATAGAAATATTAGGGACTTTAAATTCCATTCTTGCCGAGCAAGAATCATGTACACGCTAAACATGACGAAGTACAGACCAAAAAGAATGCTGGTATCTGAACGTTCGATGTAGAAACAGCCCAAGGCCATTAGAATCATAAGAAGTGACGGAAAGACTTGAAATGCGACGGCTCGCATCAGTCTAGAATCTTTTTGGAATCAATGGACCAGGCTTCGGGCTTGTCGTCGAACAGTATTTTTGTTTTGGCCCATGTAGACTTGAAAAGCTCTGAATGCCGATAGTTTTCAAGGTGGCTGGCACTCTTCCAATGACTGTGCGTGAAAACAAGGCGCGGGTCATCTTTAGCCTGCCATAGTTCGAGGTATTCACATCCCTCAAAGCCTCTAATGTGCTCGCAACTGGAATTAAAGACCTCGAAAAAAGTTTCGAGCTGATCTTCTCTAAAGCACATTTTTACAATTCGAATCACCCTTCGAAATTTACGCTTATCATATCGTTGACTTCCATCCCCAAAAGCTTGCTCGCATTGCCATAGGAGATGGCAATTTCAAGAAGTCCGCTTGCGCCAAAAAGGGCCAGACGCTCAGCCATAGCTACATCTGAATAGGACTCGCTGAGTTCTCGAATGTCGAAACCAGGCTTTCTAAAGCTGACGCTGAAATTCCTGCCAGCTCCGACTTCGTCGAACATTTTGCGTGTAATACTGGAAATGATGTTTCCATATGAATCCACATAAAGTACTGTGCCTCGAATTTGGTTTGGCTCCAAAACTGGCTTCGGCATAGCCCGCGCATTTACGCTCTCAACTTGTTGGCCTAATACTTCCAAAGTTCCACCTCTAGCTAGGTGACAGGCAGTTTTTACGAACACGTCGCGGGTAGGAAAGGTGTCGATGGCGGAGTCGCGTTTGAGATCAATATGCACAATTTGATCAGGCCGCTTTTCGAAGAGAAGACTAAAAATCCCACTGTCGGTACCTACAAAGTAGTGTCCGTCGCAGTGAATGGCAAGGTGTGGAAAGGCGTCCGTTTCTTCAGGAAGGACACCGATGACGTGCACACTGCCTTCGGGAAAGTCGCGATACACATTTCGAAGAATGAAGGCAGTCTCAAAAATATTGAACTTGCTGATTTCGTGTGTGATATCCACTATTCGAGCTACGGGAAGTTGCTTGTAAATGGAACCTTTCACCGCAGCCACATAGTTGTCCTTGAGACCTAAATCGGTAGTAAGGGTGATGATGGCTGGTGCGTTCAAATCGGGCAAAAAAATGTCTTATTTTGTGAGAGACAAAAGTAGGAAATGAAGCCTTTGAGAGGCTTATAAATGGACAGTATTGCACGAGCGAAATATAGAGTTCGAATCCTCCAACCCAATTGAGATTTTCGGGGCGAATAACGCCAACATTCAAATCATCCAACAACACTTCTCGGATCTAAAGATCATAGCACGAGGGAGTACCTTAAAAGCCTATGGCCCGGGAGAGAGGTTAGACTTCTTTGAGGATAAAATTGACCTCTTGGTAAAGTACTTCTTGCAGTTTGGAAAGCTTGAGGAAACAGATGTTGAGCGCTTGTTGCAACAAGATGTTTCTTCTTTAGATGACCCAAAAAGCAACAATGAAGGAGTTATTCTATACGGCATCAATGGTGAGGCCATCAAAGGCCGTACAAAGAATCAGCGGGAATTGGTGAAGGCCGTCGACAAAAATGACATGGTGTTTGCCATTGGGCCGGCTGGGACGGGGAAGACCTATACAGCAGTTGCTTTGGCTGTTCGTGCACTCAAGAATAAGGAGGTTAAAAAGATCATTCTTACAAGGCCAGCTGTGGAGGCAGGGGAGTCTCTGGGTTTCTTGCCCGGTGACCTCAAGGAAAAACTAGATCCCTACCTGCAGCCTTTGTATGATGCATTGCGAGATATGATTCCACCGAATAAGCTCGAAGGATATTTGGAGAAGAACATCATACAGATTGCGCCTTTGGCCTTTATGCGCGGAAGAACCTTAGATCACGCCTTTGTGATTTTGGATGAAGCACAAAACACTAGTTTACCTCAGTTGAAGATGTTTCTGACACGCATGGGTTCCGCTGCGAAATTTGTAATTACCGGCGACCTAACCCAGATCGACCTTCCACCTCGAGTGCAATCGGGATTGGTAAGCATTACAAAAGTTTTGGCCAAAACAAGGGGAATCTCTTTTGTGCGCCTCACAGAACAGGATGTGATCCGACATAAGCTAGTGAAGAAAATCATTGAGAAATTTAAAAAGTTCGAAAACGAAGATGGCTAAGACTTTAACAGATCAGGAGTTTCAATTTCCTGGACAATCATCCTACTACCACGGTAAAGTCCGAGAAGTATACGGCATTGGTGAAGATCGCTTGTTGATGATCGTATCCGATCGAATTTCAGCCTTTGATCACGTGCTTCCAAAAGGCATCCCTTACAAAGGCCAGGTTTTAAACCAATTGGCGCAGATCAATATGGAAGCCACCGCGGACATTGTACCAAATTGGCTGGAGGCAACACCTGATCGCAACGTGAGCTATGGCTTAAAGTGTGAACCTTTCAAGATTGAAATGGTGATTCGCGGTTATTTGGCGGGTCATGCTTGGCGTGAGTACAAAGCTGGAAGAAGACATGTTTCTGGCGCTGAAATGCCAGAAGGTTTGAAAGAAAGCGATGCCTTTCCAGAACCACTGATTACTCCTGCAACCAAAGCAGAGCAGGGTCTGCACGACGAAGATATTTCTCGAGAAGACATTCTTGCAAAAGGCATTGTTTCAGAAGAGGATTACAATCAATTGGAAGCATACACCAAAGCTTTGTTTCAGCGCGGTTCTGAGCGAGCTCGTAAACAGGGACTCATTCTAGTGGATACCAAGTATGAATTTGGAAAGGATAAAGACGGAGTCATTCGTCTCATTGACGAAGTGCACACCCCAGATTCTTCTCGTTACTACTATTTGGAGGGCTATGAAAAACGTCAGGCGAAAGGAGAGCACCAGCGTCAATTGTCGAAAGAGTTTGTCCGAGAGTGGTTGATGGAGCATGACTTCCAAGGATTGGAAGGACAGACGATGCCTGTGATGCCAGATGAATTCGTAGATGTAGTAACAGAGCGTTACATCGAGCTTTACGAAAAGCTTTCAGCTCAAACTTTCGACCGCAAGCCTATTGAAGATATTGCGAAGCGGATAAAGGGGAATGTTGGGGCGTTCTTGAGATAGTAGTCACAATACTGATTGTAGATTAATTCGTCATTGTGCTTACCCAGTTTGGCCAGTTCGTTCGGATAGTTCTCCAAATAGTTCATGATGTAAAGGCTCAAACTCGCCTTGCGTAGCGAGAAACCTGTTTCCATCCAGTCGCCTTCGGAACTTTTGCCCTTATAGTGGTACAGTCTGTAACCCACTATCCATTTCCCCCACATTTAGGGCTCTTCACCGGTAACCTCAGCGAAGATGTCAAGAAGTTGCAAGGCGTCTTCACGACATTGATTGTTGTCTACCGAATTGACGAAGTCTTCAACTTTAGCGTCGTTGAGTTTCGTTTTTAGTTCGTATTTACCCATGATGCTTGCTTTGCAATGAACATAGTGGATTCTCTTCAAACATTGGGTGTATCATTGCAGCCGTGAATTACCTATCCGTAGAAAATATCTCCAAACGCTTCGGCGACCGTCAAATATTCGAAGGACTCAGCTTTGGTCTGGCCAAGGGGGAGAAGATGGCCATGGTGGCTAAGAATGGTACTGGGAAAACTACCATGTTGAACATTCTTGCTGGCCTTGACGTGCCTGACACAGGTAAGGTCGTTTTTCGTCGCGGCATCAAGATTCGTTACCTGAGCCAGAATCCGAGTTTTAACGAAAACCAAAGTGTGTGGGAATCGGTGTTCGATACGGATGATCCCATTGTTCGTGTGATTGGAAATTACGAACGCTGCCTGCAGACCGGGGAAGGAGATATTCAGAAGCTTCTTGACGAAATTGAAGAGAAACATGCTTGGGATGTGGAAGCGCGTATCGAATCCATTCTGACCCAACTTAAGATTGCTGACTTCGACCAAAAGATTTCGACGCTTTCAGGAGGGCAACTAAAACGACTTTCTCTGGCTAAGGTCCTTCTTGAAGAGCCTGATTTGCTAATTCTCGATGAGCCGACCAACCACTTGGACCTGGAGATGATCGAATGGTTAGAGAAGTACCTTCAGAACGATGCGTTCAGCTTGTTGATGGTAACCCACGACCGTTACTTCTTGGAGAATGTATGCAATACCATCCTTGAACTCGACGATCACATCCTGTATTCCTATAAAGGCAATTACTCTTATTACCTCGAGAAGCGGGAAGAGCGCAAGCAAATTGAGCAAGCCACCATCGAAAAGGCTAAGAACTTGTACCGTAAGGAGCTCGAGTGGATGCGTCGCCAGCCAAAAGCGCGTACAACCAAATCCAAAGCACGGATAGATACCTTTTACGATGTTGAGCAGCGGGCTAAGAAGAGAGCTGACGAAAAAAAGATGGAGCTCGAAATTGCCATGGAGCGCTTGGGAAGCAAGATCCTTGAGCTGCACAATCTCGGCAAATCCTTTGGTGACAAACAAATCGTACAGGGCTTCTCCTATAAGTTTGTCCGCGGTGAGCGTGTTGGAATCATTGGTCCTAATGGAGCTGGAAAATCAACTTTGTTGAAACTCTTTACGTATGAACTTGAGCCCGATACTGGAAAGGTGGTGGTCGGAGAGACTGTTCTATTCTCTCATTACCGTCAGGATGGCCTAAAGTTTAAGGATGGTCAGCGCGTAATAGAGGCGGTGAAGGAGATTGGAGAGTACATTCCACTGAACAAAGGCAAGAAGATCTCAGCATCTCAACTCTTGGAGCGTTTCCTTTTCCCGAAACACATGCACTACAACCACATCTCTAAACTGAGTGGGGGAGAACAACGGCGTTTGCATCTTTTAAAGGTGCTTATCAAGAATCCAAACTTCTTGATACTAGATGAGCCTACTAACGATCTTGACATTGTGACTTTGCAGGTTTTAGAGGATTTCCTCGACGACTTTCCAGGATGCCTAATCATCGTTAGTCACGATAGGTACTTCATGGACAAATTGGTGGATCACCTTTTTGTACTCGATGGAGCTGGAAACCTAAAAGACTTTCCCGGAAACTACTCCCTTTGGCGCGATTACTCCGACGATCAGGAGGCTCTGGCATCTATTGAGAAGAAGCGACAGTTGAATGCTCCAAAGGAAAGTGTAGTTGAGGAGCAAGAGCCGCGCAACGATTACTCAGAACGTTTGACCTACAACGAAAAACGCGAGTATGGATTGCTAGAAGGCGACATTGAGAAGCTAGAGAAGCGAAAAGCGGAGATTGAAAACATCTTCGCTACAGAAAACCCTGAAGCTGAAGAACTTCAAAAGTTGAGCGATGAACTTGGAAAGGTGCTTTCGGATCTCGATCAAAAGTCGGAACGCTGGTTAGAACTCTCTGAGCGAGCGGAGTAAACTTGCCGCTTAAAGTCCTTTTCCTACCCAATGCTTACTGAAGTTATGCGTACAGTCATATAGGAAGCACGGCGTTCATCACCTTATCGAATCATGCGCGTTTTGTGGAGCAAGTTGATCTCTACGAGACATCGGGAAAATCCTTGTGGTTCGATTGAGTGGTGGGTTCTGGGCAAGTTTGAATGGGTTTCAGAACCTGCCTTTTTTTTAGTCTTCTAGACTTGCTCTTAATTCGTCTACTTCGAACTTGATGTCCTCTTCACCAACTTGGTCGAAAGGGTTTTCAAGATGATCCTGAAGATTGTCGAGTGAAACCAGGATGACTGGATAGAGCCCTGCAATCATGTAGGCAATACCATAACTGTAATCGGCATAGGTGCTCGCTGCGTATGGGCCGTACAACACGGGGAACGAGTAAATAAAGATCTTATTGTAAGCTCTACGAGTAACCAGTGTGCGGTAGAAAAAGACATTTTAAACAATATTGTAGCTGATGAGCATTTTGCTCACGTATTGGTGTAAACGACTGATTTCGCCACCTTCTAGTCCAATACTCTTAAGAACAGAAACTTCTCTCGATAATTCAGAGAAGCGATGGTAGAGCGCAGTTTCTTGGGCTTTTGCCTCTACGGGAGGTAACATGAACATCGCAGAGAGATGTGCGAAGAGTTTATCAATGCGCTCTTTAAATATTTGTGCTTCCTACCCGTGATCTTTGTTGTCGACCCAGTCGCGAACTCCAAAGTAGAGCGACTGCGCAAGACCTTTGAATCGCCGTAGAAGTATAAGGCATGCTCACGACGTTTATAGGCACTGTCGATAGAGAACGCGATGGGAAATACGATGGCGATGCTGATTAGGTAGAATGGAAACTCAACTTTGATGTCTAAGTGAATGCAGACATAAGAGCTAATAACCGATGAGGCAACTGCTAACAGCGTTCGCCAGTTGATGATGAGGAAGAAACTCCTCAATACCTTTAGAAACATATTCCCCGATTAGTTGCGCAAAATAGATTAAAGCTGGAAAACAGCTTATACGGCGACATCGTATTCACGCAAAGCATCATTAAGAGAGGTCTTTTTATTCGTGCTCTCTTTGCGTTCGCCTATAATCAATGCGCAACCTACGTTGAACTCACCTGCATTGAACTTCTTGGTATAACTCCCGGGAATTACGACAGATCTTGGTGGAATGTATCCTTTCCATTCTTTAGGTTCGTCACAAGTGACGTCGATGATTTTCGTAGAGGCAGTAAGCACAACATTTGCACCAAGAACAGCTTCACGTTCTACGCGAACACCTTCTACCACTATACAACGAGAGCCAATAAAACAATTGTCTTCAATCACTACCGGAGCGGCCTGTAATGGCTCGAGTACACCTCCAATACCCACACCACCACTGAGATGTACATTCTTGCCAATTTGAGCGCAAGAACCCACAGTTGCCCAAGTGTCTACCATGGTTCCCGAATCAACATAAGCTCCAATATTTATGTAGGAAGGCATCATAATTACACCTCGAGCAATGAATGCTCCATAGCGTGCAATGGCGTGAGGAACAACCCGAATGCCTTGTTCTGCATAATCGCGTTTGAGAGCCATCTTATCGTGAAACTTAAAAGGACCAACTTCTATGACTTCCATTTTTTGAATTGGGAAGTAGAGGACTACAGCCTTCTTCACCCATTCGTTGACTTGCCAGCCGTTTTCTGTTGGTTCTGCACAACGCAATTCACCAATATCAATTCTTTCGATAACTCGGCGTATGCTTTCCTGTACCTCTGCATCTTTTAGAAGATCTCTGTATTCCCAAGCCTCTTCAATCGTCTTCCTCAGTGATTCCATAGATAACAAATTTATGTCTTCGGTTGGATGAGTTGAGCATAGAATTAGAATAGTTCAGTTGTTATTAAATGAGTGATGCCCGCCAATGCTTCGCATGTTCGGGCAGGGAGTGATGGAGTAATGGATTGGAGCAGCCAATGCTTCGCATGTCCGGGCAGGGAGTGATGGAGTGGTGCCTCTGATTAGAAATATTTCACTCGTCACTCTTTCTTCAGAGGGAAACGACGACGAAATACTTGTCAATTCTCACATTTTCACATCTCCAAATTGTCACATTAATTAATTTCACGGCATGAGAAAAAAAGCAGTCCGCATCGCCCTTTGGTTTAGCGTAATTTTTATTGTTGTGATTCAAGCTTTTCAAATTGAAAAGACCAATCCAAGTTCTGATCCAAGCGCCGACTTTTTATACGAGTCAGTTGCGCCTGAGGATATTGGGAATCTGATTAAAAAGACCTGCTACGACTGTCACTCGAACCACAGTGTTTATCCATTGTATTCTTATTTAAACCCTGCAGGCTGGTTGGTTCGCGATCACATTGATGAGGGTAGAGAACACCTCAACTTTTCCACTTGGGCGAATTATGAACTCAAGAAAAAGGACCACAAGTTGGAGGAATGTTTGGAGGAATTTGGAGAAGGTGAAATGCCTATTCAAGGCTACACGCTTATGCATCCCGAAGCTGATCTTTCAGCTGAGGAGAAACAAATGTTGATGGATTACTTCAAGATGCGCCGGGAAACATTGTGATCTTTAGTCTGAGCTGTGATCATTTCTTGGAAGTCCTTGCCTGAAGCTTCATCTCGTCCCAATACAAAATTTTAAGGTTTGAACTCTGACCACTTGAGTAACCACGTATAGAGATGTTAACTGATATTGCGAAGATACTAGATGTGGATGTGCGTAATTTAATAGTGCCGCCAAAAGAAGATCATATCCACGAGAGTAGGAAAGAAGGAGCCTATTTCGGAGACGATGTGAAGCACTCCTTTGAATTGATTCGGAGGTCTGATGTTGTGGATGGTATTGAGTTCTATATGAACTCAAAAGGCGACAACGATTTGGTTGCCATCTTGAGTAGAGATCACAGCATGTTTCACCGTATCTTTAAGATCAGCCACACGCACAAATTTGCAAACCATTCCCATCTGCCGCTTTTGGTCTTAAAAGATCGTGTTTAGCGCTTTGTGCTGAAAAGCTCCCCTTCAGTAGCAAGCTCAGTTGTTTGAAACACTTCTTGAGCGTCTTTCAAAAGTGGCTCTAGGTCATCGTATCTCGTGGAGAAGTGCCCAATAAGAAGTTTGCCTACATCAGCAAGTGAAGCAATTTCTGCAGCTTGTTTAGCCGTTGAATGAAAGGTTTCCTTCGCACGCTTTTTCATATCCTCCGTGAAGGTAGCCTCGTGGTAGAGCAAGTTAACCTCTTTGATATGCGGAACAATTTCAGGAAAGAACTTGGTATCAGAACAGTAAGCGAAACTCTCAGCTTCGGGGGCTGTACCCACCAATTCTGAATTTGGAATGCACGTTCCATCCTTTGTGATGAAGTCGGCTCCCTTTTTAATGTGATGAATCTTCTCTACAGGAATTTGATACTCCATTCCTTTTTCTTTTAAGAAGTGCGGAAGCTTTTTCTTCTCCCGAAAAACAAAGCCAACAGTTGGAATGCGATGACTTAAGGGAAAACAAGTGACACTCAGACGCTCATCTTCGTATATCAAGCCCATCTGTCCCTCACCAAGTTCCACAAAATCGCATGGATAGTTAAGCTTGGTTTTTGAATATTTGAAATTGGTCTGAACAATATCGAGGATTCCTTTTGGGCCAAATACAGTGAGTTCCTTTTCTCTTCCAAGAAGACTCATGCTAGTTAGGAGCCCAAGAAGGCCGAAGTAGTGATCGCCGTGTAAATGCGAGATGAAGATTTGCCTAATTTTCTGAAATTTCACGCCGTAGCGCCGCATTTGTAGCTGCGTTCCTTCTCCACAGTCAATCAAATAGGGCGTTTGCTCAGCCCAAACTACTTGAGCCGATGGGTGGCGTTGAAGAGTTGGAATCGCGGAATTAGATCCGAGTACACGAATCTCTAGAGACATACTAGCGTACGATCAGACGGTCCTCTGTTGTTCCTTCTGCATTCTCAAGACGAATTAAGTACAGTCCTGAAGGAATGTTGTCCACAGAATATGAATCACTTGGATTCTCAACTGAAAGCACTGTTTCTCCTAAAACCGATATCAATTCGAACTTCAAAAGTTCCGAATTTAAACGAAAGCTGATGTTTGAGCCAACAGGATTAGGGTAGAAGCTAGCCGTTGTTTGCCCTTGAGACACAGACACAAGATTGGTCGGGTCTTTCAGATAAATTGAGAAGTCGGTAACATCTTCGTTATATGGAATCCCGAATCCCCAAGCTCGAAATTTAACGGTAAGCACATTTTCTCCCTGATCTGCTGGGTCTGTTGGTGTTCCCGAAAACTGAATACAACCTGTATCACCAGCTGCCAAAAGCATTGGAGATGGGTTTGTTGTGATGATGATTCCAGCTGGCTGATCCGTCACACTAACAACAAGCACTGAATCGACAGCTACGCTTCCTATAGGAGGGCCAACTGCCCATGACGAAGGAGCTATCACAGTAATCACTTCTGTGTATGGCATGTTTAGAACGGCCGTATCAAGTAGGCTATCTAAATCGGCTGTGAAAAAGCCAACACCTGGAACCGCAGAATTCGGAACACATTGAGCTTGACTGAAGTTCAGCCCCGCAAAGAACAGAATCAAGCAAGCTAGAAGCGTTGAGAGTTTTTTGAGTATCATATTCTACGAGTTGTTTATTTCGTCCTCTAACAATTCCATCTTCATCAAATCTCCAGCTTCTGAAAGGGTAGGGGTGATTTTTAGAATTTCATTAAGGTGTGAAATGTCTACGAGCTTTTGAACCATGTCTTGCAGGCAGCAAATGATCAGGCGACCCACATTGTCTCGGCATTGTCGGTTTCCAGTTAGCAGCGAGCTCAAGCCAGAACTATCACAATACTTCACCTCTTCGAGGTTTAGTATGAGGTTCACTTCGCCATCCTGGCTCAAGCGTACAAAGTCTTCTTTCAAATCTGGTGCAACGAGGCTGTTCAGCTTCTCACTTTTTACAGTGATGGTAGAATACTTTTCGCCTTTCTCTATGATGTAATCCATGTGGGACTTGTGTCTTTGGCTAAATTACGAACTATTTCGTTTGTCAATCTTCTCGGCTAGTAGGTAGATCACTGCCATTCGAATGGCAACACCGTTTTCTACTTGATCGAGTATAATAGAGCGTTCTGAATCTGCCACTTCAGTTGTAATTTCTACTCCGCGGTTTATTGGGCCCGGGTGCAGGATGGTGAAGTCATTATCAATAGAATCCAAAAGCGACTTGCTTAGGCCATATTGCAAACTATACTCACGCAATGAAGGGAAGTATTGAATGCGTTGTCGCTCGAGTTGAATGCGAAGCATGTTAGCTACATCGCACCATTCCAATGCTTTACGAAGATTTGGCTCTACGGTAACGCCTAGACTCTGTATGTGCTTTGGAATAAGGGTGGGTGGTCCGCACACCTTCACTTCAGCTCCCATCTTCTGCAGACAGAAAACGTTTGAGAGCGCCACACGCGAATGAGTGATGTCTCCAACGATCAGCACCTTTTTCCCTGCCAGCTCTCCGTGAATTTCTCGAATAGAGTAGGAGTCGAGCAAAGCTTGTGTTGGGTGTTCGTGCGCCCCATCACCAGCATTAACGATTCTAGAGTCTACTTCACGTGAGAGGAATAGCGCCGCGCCTGGCATTGGATGACGCATAACCACCATATCGACTTTCATAGCTAAGATGTTGTTGACCGTATCGATGAGGGCTTCTCCTTTCTTCACTGAACTCTGTCCTGCAGAGAAGTTGAGCACGTCAGCCGACAATCGTTTTTCAGCTAGCTCAAACGAAAGCTTCGTTCGTGTAGAGTTTTCGAAGAATAAGTTTGCAATCGTAATGTCTCTGAGGGAGGGTACTTTTCGAATTGGGCGATTGATGACCTCTTTAAAATGATCGGCAGTGCGGAAAATGAGATCAATGTCTTCGGCTTGAAGTTGTTTGATTCCCAGTAAATGATCCACACTTAAGCTATCCATTCTCCTCCGTGTTGTAAAGTACTACTTTGTCTTCTCCTTCTTGCTCTGTCCATTCAACACGCACCTTCTCAGCATCTATTGAATCTATGCGCTTTCCGGCATAATTCGCTTCAATAGGAAGCTGACGTTTGAACCTGCGGTCGACCAGTACGAGTAGTTGAACACTTTTGGGCCGTCCAAAATCCATCAAGGCATCCATGCCAGCACGGATGGTTCGTCCAGTATAGAGAACATCGTCAACTAAGATGACGGTCTTATTCTCAATGTCAAACGGAATGCGCGTGCTTTGAGGTGCAAGGGGAGTTTTTCGCCTTCTGAAGTCATCGCGGTAAAAAGTGATGTCGAGTTCGCCAAAACGATACTCTTCAGTAGGAGAGAGGACCTTGAGCCGTTCTTGAAGTCGCTTTGCCAAGAGAACTCCTCTTGGCTGCAGGCCAAGAAAACAAAGTTGATCAGCAGAATCGAACTCCTCAATGATTTGAAAGCAAAGCCGATCGAGGATGAGCTTTATCTGTTCTTTGTCGAGGAGTGTTCTTGACTTCATGTTCAGCCTTCAAATATATTCCACGAGGGCAAAAAAAAGCCCCGATTTCTCGAGGCTTTCATTTTTATTTCTTGGCCTTCTTTTCGGCCTCTTCCATGTCCGATTTTAAAGCGGATAGAGCGTCCAAATCTCCAAGCGTTGTCTTTTCAAGATTGTCTGATAAATCTTGAATCGCTTTTCGACTCTGTGAACGTCCTCTAGAAGGAGCTTTACGACCTTTGTCATCAGAACCACCGCCTTCGGGCTTGCCTTTACTTTCATGAATTTTAGAGTGAGAAACGATGATCTTCTTCGCATCCTTCTTAAATTCAATAACCATAAAGTCAGCTTGTGCTTCGGTTCCAAGTTTCTTTCCGTCTTCGGTAACCAAATGGCGTCCTGGAGCAAAAGCTTCAACCCCATAAGGGAGAGCTACCAATGCACCTTTCTCAACAACGTTGATGATGGTACCTTGATGCACACTACCGATGGTAAATACGGTTTCGAATACATCCCATGGATTCTCTTCGAGTTGTTTGTGTCCGAGACTCAATCGACGGTTCTCTTTGTCGATTTCTAGAACGACCACCTCGATCTCTTCACCAACTTTAGTGAATTCAGATGGGTGATTGATCTTCTTGGACCAACTCAAGTCAGAGATGTGGACAAGTCCGTCAATTCCCTCTTCAAGCTCAGCGAATACACCAAAGTTTGAAAGGTTGGTAACCTTAGCAGTATGCTTAGATTCAACTGGGAATTTGATTTCGATTTCTTCCCATGGATCTACAGTCAATCGACGTGTACTTAAGCTCATCTTGCGTTCGTCCCGATCGAGAGTCATGATT
>CAXAIH010000010.1:0-17881 GCA_963968755.1 uncultured Flavobacteriales bacterium | reverse complement strand
ATTTCAGGTAGAGTCTCTGCTACTTGAACTTTTCCTCTACAGGAGAAAAGAGTTCCGACAAGCAAGATTAGGATAAGGGTTCTTATATTCATGTGAGGTTAATCCAAAGGTAAGTTCATCAAATTTAATGAAAGGAAACTATTAATGTGCTTCAAGCCAGTTTTCGCCCAAACCAGTATCGACCAGAAGTGGAACTTTTAGTTGAACTGCACCCGACATTCTCTCTTCCACCAATACTTTCAGTTCATCCACCTCTGAACGATGCGCATCAAATACCAATTCATCATGAACCTGCAGGAGCAATTGGGATTTCAGCTCGCGCTTCTTCATTTCGGCTTGGATATTAATCATGGCAATTTTTATAATGTCTGCCGCAGAACCTTGAATCGGAGCGTTGATCGCCAGCCTTTCGGATTGACCCCGAACCACTGCATTCGCAGAATTGATATTCCTTAGAAGACGCCTTCTTCCCATGATGGTTTCAACATAACCAAGTTCCTGAGCCTTCTCAACAACCTCCTGCATGTAGGTCCGAATTCCAGCAAACTTTTCAAAGTAATTGTCGATGATCTCCTTCGCTTCTTTCCGTGGAATGTTCAAATTTTGAGATAAGCCGAAAGCGCCCTGACCATAAGCAATTCCAAAATTCACGGCTTTGGCCTTGGTGCGCATTTCCCGATCGACCTCCTCCTTAGAAACACCGAAGACCTTCGCTGCGGTGCTCGCATGAATGTCTTCGCCATTTTGAAATGCTTCAATCATTCCTTGGTCGTCGCTCATGGAAGCTAGTATCCGCAGTTCAACTTGCGAGTAATCCGAGGCCATCAAAATGCAGTCTTCATTCTTGGGAACAAATGCCTTTCGTACCTCTTGCCCTCGCTTCGTTTTAACTGGAACGTTCTGAAGGTTCGGATGATCTGAACTCAAACGTCCAGTTGCAGCTACCACCTGATTGAAGGTGGTGTGTATTCTTCCATCCTTTTCGTGAACCATCGTCGGAAGCACATCCACGTAGGTATTCTTGAGTTTCACCAACTCTCTAAAATCGAGAATTTGATTTATGATAGGATGTTTGTCGCTGAGCTTGCTCAAAATTTCTTCGCCTGTAGCGTACTGGCCAGTCTTGGTTTTCTTGGCTTTTTCGTCAATCTTAAGATGATCAAATAACACTTCACCCACCTGGCGTGGACTGGCAATGTTAAACTCTGAACCCGCACTTTTATAGATATCGGTCTTGATTTTGAGAATATCGGTTTCAAGCGATTGCGAAAGAGAATTCAAACTTTCAACATCTAGTTGAATGCCCTTCTCTTCCATGTCTGCAAGTACTTCAATCAGAGGAAGCTCTATTTCAGCCATGAGCTTATCGTTTCCTGTTTCAGCTACAATCGGGGCAAAGTGATGTCTTAACTGCAGCGTAATATCAGCATCTTCACAGGCATAATTACAAATCGCACGATCCTCAAGATCGAGCATGGTCTTTTGATTTTTTCCTTTCTTCCCAAGAAGTTGCTCAATCGGAACTGGCGTATATCCCAGGTAGAGTTCAGCAAGAACATCCATACTACGTCGACGCATGTCTGGCTCTAAAATGTAGTGTGCCAACATGGTGTCAAAATAGGGTTGACCTACCCGAATATCATATTTACGCAGGACTAGAATATCGTACTTGACGTTGTGACCGATTTTCTCTGCCGGACTCTCTTCAAACAGCTTTTTAAAGGGCTTTAAAAATTCTGCAATCTTCTCTGTTTCTCGAGGCACTGGGAGGTAAAAGGCTTCACCTCTCCTCATAGAAAACGAGATTGCTACCAGCTGGGCTGTCAATGCGTCTTTGCTACTTGTTTCTGTATCGAAACAGAAAAAATTTGCTGATTTTAAGGCGGCAATTAAAGCCTTACGCTGAGCTTCTGTTTCTACAAAGTGATAGTTGGCCTTGCTGTTCTCAAGGTTCCTCACCTCCTCGGCTTCATTTCTTGTATCCTCAGTGCTGGGTTGCTTTGCTTTCGTTTCTTCTTCTCCGAGGGCAAAGAGATCGTATTGTCCTTGCGCGTTGGTTGTTGGAACCGGACTTAGCTTGGCCATGGTAACCTCTTCTCCAAGAACTTTAGATGCAAGATTCCGGAACTCCAAATCAACAAAGAGCTCCTTCAAGAGTGCCTTGTTTGGCTCTTCCATTTTTAGCGAATTCGGATCGAAATCAACGGGAACATCCAAAATAATCGTTGCCAGTACTTTGCTCATGAAGGCTTGGTCCTTATTGTCTTCAACCTTCTCCTTGAGCTTACCCTTCAGCTCATCTGTGTGTTCGTAAAGGCCTTCAAGCGAGCCATAGGCTTGAATCAATTTAGCTGCAGTTTTTTCACCCACTCCTGGAAGACCCGGAATGTTATCGACCGCGTCGCCCATCATTGAGAGTATGTCGATGACTTGTTCAGGACGTTCAATTCCCCAAATTTCACATACTTCTTTCGGTCCAATTACTTCTGGTCCGCTGCCTCCTCTTCCTGGCTTGTACATGAAAACGGAATCGGAAATCAGCTGCCCAAAATCCTTGTCGGGAGTAACCATATAGGTTGTGTAGCCTTCTGCTTCTGCCTTTTTAGCCAAGGTTCCTATGACATCATCCGCCTCGTAACCTTCTGCTTCAAGGATGGGGATGTTAAAGCCTTCGATGATCTTCTTGATGTAAGGAACAGAAAGCTTTATGTCTTCAGGTGTCGCATCTCTATTGGCTTTGTAATCTGTATAGATATCTGTTCTAACTGTTTTTGCTGGAAAGTCGAAACACACGGCTAAGTGAGTTGGATTCTCACGCTTGATCAGATCTAAGAGGGTATTCGTAAAACCAAACATGGCAGAGGTGTTGAGGCCCGCCGAGTTCATTCGAGGATTCTTGATAAAGGCGTAGTAAGCACGAAAAATCAATGCGTAGGCATCGATTAGGAAGAGTTTCTTTTCCTCAGACATGAATTGAATTTGCTGTCTAAAATAGCCTTTGTCAGAGAATCACAGCTCGCCTATCAAAAGCTTTTCCTCAGCCGGACTGTTGTGGTATTTCTGCTCGATTAAATCGAGCGTCTCATAGAGAATGGAGCTCTCCATTTCTGTCACGAGGGTCATTCGGTAATCTTTAAACCCAGAGAGACCTCGAAAGTATTTGCCATAGTGTCGTCGCATTTCAACGACTCCGAGTCGCGGCCCTTTCCATCGCAAGGAAAAATCAAGATGTTCTTTCACTACGCGAACCCGTTCGTTTACTGTTGGTAGTGAAGAAATTGTTCCATCTTTCATGAAAGCCTTAATGTCGCGAAAAATCCATGGATTTCCAATGCTCGCGCGTCCGATCATGATGCCATCGACCCCATATCGATTCTTCATTTCCAGCGCTTTCTGTGGACTGTCAACATCACCATTTCCAAAAACGGGAATATTCAATCTAGGGTTGTTCTTGGTTTCAGCAATGAGTGTCCAATCGGCCTCACCCTTGTACATCTGAACACGTGTTCGACCATGAATTGAAATGGCTTGAACGCCCACATCTTGGAGTCGCTCGGCGACTTCAACAATATGCTTGCTGCTTTCGTCCCAACCTAGGCGTGTTTTTACGGTTACGGGTAGGTCTACTTGTTTGACAATCTCAGCCGTCATGGAAATCATTTTGGGAATATCCCGAAGAATTCCTGCGCCCGCTGCTTTATTCACAACCTTCTTTACCGGGCATCCATAATTAATGTCAAGCAGGTCTGGTTTGCTGCGTTCCACGATTTGGGCAGCCAATTTCATCGATTCGATCTCGCCTCCAAAAATTTGAATGCCAATAGGCTGCTCGTAATCGAAAATATCGAGCTTCTGAACACTCTTATCAGCATCGCGGATCAAACCCTCGGAAGAGATAAACTCCGTGTACATCATGTCGGCGCCTTGAGCTTTACATAAAGCTCTAAAAGGTGGATCGCTGACGTCCTCCATCGGAGCAAGCAAGAGTGGGAATTCTCCCAAGTCGATATTTCCTATTTTTACCGCCATCTCTGAAAATCAGGCAAAATTACTAAAAGCAGGACATGAGTTTAAAAGCTCGTTTAAAGGACGAATCAGCAGGAGCAAAGCTCTTCTGGCTGCTCTTCATTTCTTTGGGCTTTTTCTTTGTTAGCGGACTTCTTGCCCTCCTCTTATCAGAACCAATTTTTGGAGTCGATATGCTTGGGAACCCATCTCTGGCAAAGGACTTTAGCGACCCTCAAGTCATACGAGCCATGAAGTTTTCACAGACCGTGAATGCTATTGGTTTTTTCGTGATTCCACCTCTTCTTTTTGCTTGGTTCTGCGGTACAGATTTAAAAAGCTTTTTTGGACTTAGCAGGCCGCTTAAGGCATTTCCAGTCGTAGCTGTTTTTCTGCTCGTAATTGCAGCGCTCCCCTTGGAGAATTTTGTTGCAAGCCTCAACGAGGCAGTACATTTTCCAGAGTTTCTTTCTGGTTGGGAAACGAATTTGAGAAACATGCAGGAGGAGACGGAGCGCACTGTAGTCGCCTTCTTGAGAATGGACGGCATAGGCGATCTAAGCATTAATTTATTGATGGTTGCTCTGCTTCCTGCAATAGGTGAAGAGATGCTTTTTCGTGGATGGTTCCAACGCTTATTCATTCAAAAGTATCGTTCCGTCCACGCGGGCATTTGGATTACGGCCGCTCTTTTCAGCCTCATTCACATGCAGTTCTTCGCTTTTCTACCTAGACTAATTATGGGCGCTGCGCTTGGCTACCTCTTTTATTGGTCGAGGTCTATCTACCTTCCAATGCTTGCCCATTTCTTGAACAATGCCATGGCAATTATAGCGCTGTATTTTATCGGGACGGGAAGTTTGCCAGAGGGCATGGATGAAACGGGAAGTGACAACCTTATGCTCTTCGCCGCTTCGACACTTGCGGTTGGCGTCATCCTTTTTGGCCTTCGTCGCTTTTATAATGAAGAGGGGCATTAAACGAAAAAACCCCATCAGATCATTCTAACAGGGTTTTCATGGTTGGTCGTGTGCGTGATCACTTTCGTGCGAAGCGATAGTTCAAACGATGAACCAAATAGAACATCACTGGCACAATGATCAGTGTTAAGAAAGTGGCAAAAGTCAAGCCAAAGATTACCGTCCAGGACATGGGCCCCCAGAACATGACATTGTCTCCTCCAAAATAAATTTGCGGATCCCAATCAGACAATAGGGTGAAGAAATTAATGTTCATACCGACGGCCAAAGGCAATAAGCCCAGAACGGTAGTTATGGCCGTCAAGAGTACCGGACGAAGACGCGTTGACCCAGAAGACACAATGCACTCGATTAATAAAGGAACGCTGAGAAACTCCTTCGGGTCCGTACCCAATTCTTCTTTCTTGCGCAGTATTGTCAGGTTGGTATAATCCAGTAGTACGATGGCATTGTTTACCACAATTCCTGCAAGCGAGATGATTCCAACCATGGTCATCATGACCACAAAATCCATTTGAAAACTCACCAAGCCCAAGAAGACACCGATGAGGCTGAATACAACCGATCCTATGATAATGAATGGCTGGGCAGCAGAGTTAAACTGACTCACCATAATGAGGAAAATGAGAAATACGGCCACCATCAAGGCGTTGCTCAGGAATGCCATCTCTTTGGCCTGCTGCTCTTCTTGACCCGTAAACTTTATCCCATTTTCTTCAGGAAGGTTATAATCAACAAGCGCCTCCTTTATTTCAGCAACTACTTCGCTCGGGTTGTAAGTTTCCAGAACATTTGAAGAGATGGTAATCAAGCGTTTCATGTTCTTTCGTTTCACTGCCGAGAAGGTTGCCGATTTTGTTGGTGTAGCCACCGCTGAAATAGGAACCTGCTGGATTTGCCCGTTGGTTTGATCTCTGAAGGTGATTTTTTGATCCATCAAGGCATCCGCATTGTAGCGATACTCGTCTGCCAATCGAACCATAATTGGGTAATCGTACTCACCTTTTTTGAATGAAGAGAGTTCCATACCGAACAAAGCATTTCTGAGCGCCATTCCAATTTGCCCTGTCGACAAGTTGAGTCTTCGCGCTTTCGCCCGATCTATTTCAACTGTCATTTCAGGCTTTCCAACCTCAACGTCAAGTTTGAGCTCCTCGATACCTGGTATGTTTTTGGAATCAATGAATCTCTTCACTTCCGTGACTTCAGCCAACAACTGGTCATAGTCATCTCCGGTAACCTCAATTTGTACCGGCTTTCCAGTCGGTGGTCCTGCAGCATCCTTGTCAACCGTGATTTTGAGACCCGGAATACCGCGAACAAGTGATCGCACTTCTTCCATCACATCGCCGGTCATTTGACCTCGACGATATTGAAACTGAGCAAAGGAAATCGTGATTCGTGCCTTGTGTGGTGTATTTGCCATAGAAGGTCCTTGAGCGGGATCGGATGTCCCGGCTCCTACTTGAGCAATTACAGATTCGATGAGATAGTTGTGCGTGCGCTCATCTCCATCAACCGTTTCGATTACCTCGTATTTAGCTCCGTAATCCAAAACTCTCTTTTCAATAATTTTTGTGGCCTCATTCACCTTTTCAATGTCGGTTCCAATTGGAGCCTCAATGAAGATGTTCACGTAGTTCGGTTGGTTCACGGGGAAGAATATAACCTTAGGACTAAACACGCCCAGCAACATAAAGCTGAAGATCAAGAGCGCGAAAGTTCCACCGAAATACCACAATGGGTTTCGGCCCTTCAAAGCAGACGAAAGGAAACGACGGTAGCCGTTTTCCATCCATGGAAGAATCTTTCCTTGAAAATACTTGGTTCCTGGAATAAGCAAGAACTTGTTCAAGAGACCTAGAACACCAAAGATGATGAGCAAGTTTCCTAGAACGGGTTTTCCTGCAGCGACGATAAGGGCGCCAAATACAATTAGAAATGCCACAACCATGTACAGCTTTCTCATGTTGGTTGGATCTTCTTTGATCTTCATGTACATGGAGGTCAGTACAGGATTGATGACAAGGGCAACAAAAAGACTTGAGCCCAAAACGATCATGAGGGTGAAGGGCATGTAGAACATGAACTGACCCATAATTCCCGGCCATACAGCCAAGGGTAAAAAGGCAGCTAAGGTGGTAGCAGTAGAAGCGATGATAGGCAAGGCAACCTCACCAACACCCAACTTGGCCGCTTCCCAAGAATTATAGCCTTCATCCATCAAACGATAGATGTTCTCCACGACAACGATTCCATTATCTACAAGCATCCCTAGGGCCAATACCAAAGAGAAGAGTACCATCATATTTAGTGTTACGCCGGCCGCACCTAGGATCATGAAGGCCATGAACATGGACATCGGAATGGCGACTCCCACAAAGAGTGCGTTACGAAGACCGAGAAAAAAAAGCAACACTAGAATCACCAATAGCATCCCGAAAATGATGCTGTTCTCGAGTTCTCCTACTTGAGTTCTCGTGAATTTCGATTGATCGTTGGTAAGGGTTACTTGAAGGTCATCCGGGAAATCGTTTTCAACCGCATCTGCCAGAATTATACTGATCTGATCGGCTGCGTTGATCAAGTTCTCCCCTGCCCTTTTCTTCACGTCCACCATAACCACAGGAGAAGTATACTCTCTGGCGTACGATTGCTTCTCTTCATCCTTAAATGCGACTTCCGCAATGTCTTTCAGGTAAACGATGTTCGCTTTCTCACGCTTGATGATGACGTTCCCAAGCTCTACTGCACTTTCAAATTCACCAACAACCCGAACAGTTCTACGGAGATTGTCGTCAAGAATTTCTCCACCAGATATAGTGGTGTTCTCGTTGTTGATTGCAGCGGCGATGTCGTTGAAGCTAATCTCACTCGCTTCGAGCTTCATCATATCAACGCTGACACTCATTTCCTTGTCCTGAACACCGCGGATATCTACCTCAGAAATCTCAGGTAGAATCTCGATCCGATCTTCTAGAACTTCAGCGTATTTCTTGAGCTGATCCAAAGAATAATTACCCGATAAGTTGATGTTCATCACAGGAGTCAATTCCGAAATATTCATTTCGAAAATATTTGGATCGGCCGGGAGGTCCGTCGGAAATTCTGAGTCGCTCATGGCAGCATCCACCTTGTCCTTCACCTTTCTCAAGGCTTCTTCCGGCGTGACACTAAAATCAAATTCAACTGATATCGTAGAGTAGCCTTGAACAGAGGTTGAAGTCAGTTTATCGATTCCAGTGATTGATTTGATCTCTTTCTCTAGAGGGCGCGTAATCTTTTTCTCAATATCGAGTGGTGAGTTTCCAGGATAAGGTGTTCCCACAAATATCTGTGGAATCACTACCTCAGGAAAACTCTCACGAGCCATGTTCAAATAGGAAGTCAGGCCGCCTACCAATATGAGGAAGGTGATAACGATGACCGAGGTCCTATTCTTAAGGGATAGAGTTGAAAGTCCGAAGGACTTATTGTGATCGCTTTTTGGAAGATTATCTGCCATGATCTTTATTTGTTATTTGTCCCTAAGGATTATTTTGAAAGCTGAACAAACTCACCGTCGCGAATGGCCTTACTGCCCTCAACTACGATGGACTCTGTTCCTATTAAGCCACTAGTCACGTGTGTTTTTCCGTCGTACGACATTCCAGTTGTAACTGCTCGTCGCATAGTTTTATACCTATTTCCAGATTTCTCCAAAACGTACACGAAATCGGATCCATCAGGTAATTGTTGAACCAACGAAGAGGAGAGTACAGCAGCCGAATCGACTGAGAAATCTCTAATCTGAACCTCACCCAGAAGGTTTGGTTTAAGCATATTGTTCTTGTTTTTAATGTTTAAACGAATCACAAACGACCGATTATTTGGATTGATGTATTGACCGATTCTTCCAATTTCTGTTGAAATTGTGGTTCCCAAAGAGGGGAAGTAAACGCCAACTGAATCACTTGCTTCAATTTTGCTCAAGTAACTCTCGGAGACATCACACTTTAGATAAACCTCGTCGAGGTTAATGATGCGCGCAACAGGGCTCACAGGACTTGCCATTTCTCCAACCTTTGGTCTAAGCTCATCGATAACACCTGAGAAAGGTGCGCGGACATTGTACATATCGAGCTGTGCTTGAAGAGCCTCTAGTCTTTGCTTAGTCGCGTCGCGGTTGTTCTTAGCCTCTAGGTATTGAATTTCAGAACCGATTTGCTGATTCCAAAGATTCTCTTGTTTCTTGAACACGATTTCTGTCAGCTCAAAACGACTTTTGGTCTCGTCGATATTGTTCTGAAGTACCTTACTGTCGACTGTGAGAATGACATCCCCTTTTTTAACGCGTTGGCCCTCTTCCACCTTTATGCTTGTGATTTTGCCTTGCACTTCAGGAACGATTACGGCGTTTTGATCTGTTTCCACATTCCCTTGAACCTTAAAGTAGTGAGAGAAGTTCATGGGCGCCAAATCAATGGCCGTTACCATAGTAACCCGTTTCTCCGTGTTGGTATCAAATAGAGCTATATCTGATTCCAAATCGGAAATGTTGGTTGAGATCTCCGCTTTGGCTTCTTTCAGAGAATCGCGTTTTGCTTTTAGAGCATCAATTCCTTGTTCTGAGGTGCTTTGACACGAAAGCAATAAGATTCCAGAAAGCAGAACTAGAGAAGTATTAATCGATTTCATTTTCGTTGGTTTTATTTTCCGAGCGCTTGCTCTAGTTTTATTTTGAAACTTAAAAGGTTGTACATGGCGCCGATGTATCTGCCTTGGGTTTGAATGAGCTGAGTCTCTGCTTGGGTAAGCTCCAAACTACTCGACATCCCGGCTTTATATTTTATGCTTGTTCTATTTCGAATCTTGTCCGCCAATTCGAGGTTTTTCTTTTCATTGTTGTATTGGCTGAGCGCATTGAAGAAGTCGTTTTTAGAGTTGCTCGCCTGGAGGCGAATGTTCTGGTCCAGTTGCTTCTTCTGGATTTCCATCTTATTGATGTCAATTTTGTTAATCTGTACTTTCGAACGCGCGCCGAAACTTGTAAAGAGTGGGATATTCAAATTCAATCCCCAGAGTGTGTTTGGGTACCAAGTCCCGAAGTCCAATTCATTACCGAAGTTGTTCTCTGAGTGACTGAAAAAAGCACTGATGGTAGGCGCGTAATTAGATTGTTCCGCTCGGAGTCCTAGGTTTTGAAGCTCAATTCCTTGGTCGATTAACTTCATGTCTAAATGTTTATCCGGACTAACCGTTTCTGTCAATAGACCTTGGCTTCGATTCACATTCAACACAGCTTCTAGTTCGTCGGTGAGTTCGATTTCCTTCTCAACTGGAAATCCCATTGAGAACTTGAGCATATCCAATGCGCTTGCCTTCCTGTTTTCGGCATTCTTTATGGAAGCATCGATTGTGGACTGCATGAGATTAAGTTGATCTACATCCAGCTCTTCAACAAAACCCTGGTCAAAGAATGCTTTCGTCTCCTGAAGGCTCTTGTCAATGTTCGTTTTGCTTTCTAGTAGGATTCTATGATTTTCTTGAGCGGCGAGTGCCGTGTAATAAGAGATCAGTACTTGATCTTCTACATCCCTATCCACTTTTTCATTTTCTATCTGAATGTAGTTTGCATAAGCCTTTGAGGCTTTTAATCCGTAGAAATATCTTCCGTCGAAAATGAGCTGATTGGCCGACACACCAAGGGAGGTGGAAAATTCAGTTCCGAACTGAGCCTCTATAAGTTCCTCTGGGTTCGGGCCAAAAAAGTTTGGAATCAGTGTTGTTGGAACGTTCAAGAAGTTTTGAAAACTCCCGCTTGCAACAACTTGAGGCAAACCCATCGCTTGCGTGTTGATCACTTCCTGGCGAGCTCTGTCGGCATTCAATTCGCCCAAACGAAGGTTTAAGTTGTTGTTCTTGGCGAAAGAAAGCGCCTCTTGGATGCTGAAGGCTGACTTGTTTTCCTCAGCCGCCTGACCGAAGGTAAGGCTCACCAAGCAAAAGCTCAGAATTACTATAATCGACTGTTTCATGATTGCTATTTTTCTTTTTTGATCTTTTCTCGGAGGTATTCAACACCTTTTTCGCTCGCGATACCTCGGATGTGGTAGCGAAACATTTCTAAATAGGTATCCTTCATGGAGAACTTGGCCCTTGGAAACAATTCTTGATTAAAACACTGATCCATATGCGACAGGTAAAACTTCGCAATGATCTCAGTGTTCAAATTGTTTCTAAAAAATCCCTCCTTTATTCCTCTAGCCATATTCTCTATGAGCCAGTTGTAAATCGTTTCGTTCTTGTAATCTTCAAACACGCGCATTGCACTTGGATAGTGCCGCTCCATGTCGAACATCACGGATGGATGGATTTCAGAGAGGTGATTCACAACAATTTTGCTGATTTCAAAACTCTCATCGATGGCATTCAGCTTTCGGTCGATTACACCAAGAATAAGGCTGTGCTCGTGGACTTGAAATCCTCTGACACTCTGAATGAGTAAATCATTTTTGTCTTTGACGTACTTATACAAGGTCTTTTTCGAGATGCCTAGCTTCTGGGCAATATCATCCATCGTAACGCTCTTTATCCCAAGGGTCATAAAGATTTTGAGCGCCGCCTGAACGATCTCTAGGTGTTTCTCATCTACTGTTTCTAATTCCATTTTCATGCGAACGCAAATGTATGCGCTATTTCTACAGTGGAAACGATCTGTCTATAAAATGTTTTTTTTGTGGTAAACGTGCGAATGTGCAGATAAGCGGTTCGTGTCGATTGTCGTTTTATCGTTCGGGATATTGTTAAGGCGGCTACTTTTGACCTTCATTTCTTATTATTTTGAACGCTCTATGAGGAGAACGGAAATCGCCAAAGCAATAGGCGGAGAAAAAATTGGCGAAAAGCTTAAGATCATGGGTTGGGTGCGGACCTTCCGAAGCAACCGCTTTATATCTCTGAACGACGGAAGCACCATTAAGAACCTTCAAGCTGTTGTCGATTTTGAAAATTTTGAAGAGAGCCTACTCAAAAGAATCACCACTGGAGCATCTTTGTCTATTGAAGGAAAGCTGGTTGAATCACTAGGAAAAGGACAAGCTGTGGAACTTCAAGTGGAGAATCTTAAGATTTTGGGTGATAGTGATCCGGATGAATATCCCCTACAACCTAAACGACATTCCCTTGAATTTCTTAGAGAGAATGCTCATTTGCGTTCTCGAACGAACACCTTTAGCGCAATCTTTCGGATACGTCACGCTGTCGCCTATGCCATCCACAAGTACTTCAACGACGAAGGCTTTTACTACATCCACTCACCTATTATAACCGCTCCGGATGCAGAAGGTGCTGGAGAAACTTTTGCCGTTACGAACTTCGACCCTGAAAATCCTCCTAAAAAAGATGGAGAAATAGATTACTCACAAGACTTCTTTGGGAAGAAAACGAACTTAACCGTAAGTGGCCAGTTGGAAGCTGAACTAGCAGCTTTGGCACTTTCGAAAGTGTACACTTTCGGACCAACCTTTCGTGCCGAAAATTCCAACACCAGTCGTCACCTTGCTGAATTCTGGATGATTGAACCCGAAGTTGCCTTCGCTGATATCAACGATAATATGGACTTGGCAGAGGAGTTTTTGAAATACGTAATTCGTCACGTACTCGAAAATTGCAAGGACGACCTCGAATTTCTTCAAGATCGAAAATTCCAAGAAGAAAAAGGGCTTCCGCAAATTCAGCGAAGCGAACTGAATTTGGTTGAAAGCTTGGAATTTGTAGCGCAGAATGATTTTGTACGCTTGACTTACACCGAAGCCATTGACATTCTCAGAAACAGCAAACCAAATAAGAAGAAAAAATTCAACTACCTGATTGAGGAATGGGGTGCAGATTTACAGAGCGAGCACGAACGCTTTTTGGTAGAGAAGCACTTCAAAAAGCCGGTTATCCTCTATAACTACCCTAGGGAGATAAAGGCATTTTATATGCGTCAAAACGACGACGATAAAACAGTGGCTGCCATGGATATGCTATCTCCATGGAGAAGGCAAATTGTTGGCGGATCGAAGAGAGAAGAACAGCACGATGTGCTCGAATCAAAAATGGCGGACTTCAATATTCCTGAAGAAGAAATGTGGTGGTATCTTGACACCAGAAAATATGGCACGGTTGTTCATTCTGGGTTTGGCCTAGGTTTTGAAAGGTTGGTGCTGTTCATCACGGGAATGGGCAATGTACGCGATGTGATTCCGTTCCCAAGAACACCAAAAAACGCAGAATTTTAGGTCGGTCATGTTAAAACAAAACCTGTCATTAAAGCTTCTTCAAAAGCTATCTCCTCAGCAGATACAACTGATGAAATTGTTGCAGGTTCCCACTGTAGGTATCGAACAGCGCATCAAGGAGGAGTTGGAAGTGAATCCTGCCCTTGATGAAGGTCGTGAAGAAGTAGACCCCGACAGCGAGGAGTACAACGAAGAGGGATACGGCGAAGTAAGCGAGGATGAGCAAGAGTTCGACTTCGACGAGTACATTGGAGATGATGTTCCTTCCTACAAGACCTACTCCAACAATTCTAGTGCTGACAATCAAGAAAAGAGTGTTCCTATTTCCATTGGCGACACTTTCCAAGAGCGACTCGAAAGTCAACTGAACATGCAAATCCTCACGCCAAAACAAGGGGAGCTAGCTCGTCACATCATAGGGTCTTTAGATGAATCAGGATATTTGAGAAGAGAAATTGAAGCCATTGTCGATGACCTTGCTTTCACTCAAAACATTCATACAGACGAACGGGCTTTGGAAGATGTGCTCAAAATTGTGCAGGGCTTCGAGCCGGCAGGAGTCGGTGCGCGTGATCTTCGCGAGTGCCTCGTTCTTCAGCTTGAACGCAAGACAGATCCGACGATAGAACAATTCACTGCTAAGGTTATTCTTCAAGAGTGTTTCGACGAATTCACGAAAAAGCATTACGACAAGATTTGCAACAAACTAGAAATTGAGGAGGACGATTTATCCGCCGCACTAGGTGAAATCACCAAACTCAATCCAAAGCCTGGAAACTCAGCCAATGATTCCTACAAGCCGATTGAGCATGTAGTGCCCGATTTTTTATTGAATGTCGAGGACGGTGAGTTTAATCTAAGTCTGAACCAACGAAATGCTCCTGAGTTAAAAGTGAGCAAACAATACTCGGAAATGATGGAGCACTATTCTTCCATCAAAGGAACACCGAGCAAGTCTGACAAGGAAGCTGCTCAATTTGTAAAGCAAAAATTAGACTCCGCGAAATGGTTCATTGATGCCATAAAGCAGCGACAGCAAACCTTGCTGCGCACCATGAACACCATTCTGGAATACCAGCGGGAATACTTTTTGTCTGGTGATGAGACGAAGTTGAAACCAATGATTCTCAAAGACATTGCGGACATCATCCTCATGGACATTTCTACTGTGAGCCGCGTGGCAAACAGCAAATACATCCAAAGCCCATACGGCACTTTTCTATTGAAGTCCTTTTTTAGCGAATCGCTTACAACTACCTCAGGCGAAGAAGTATCGACACGTGAGGTGAAAAAGATTCTACAAGATTTAATAGACGCAGAGGAAAAAAAGAAGCCATTGACAGACGAAAGGCTTGCTCAGCTTTTGAAAGAAAAAGGCTACAACATTGCACGGCGGACCATCGCCAAATACCGTGAACAGCTCAATATTCCTGTTGCTCGATTGAGAAAGCAAATCTGACTTGAAACGAAGCGCACTGATTATAGGCTATCTGAGCCACCCAGCATTAGCGCCCATTATTGCAATCTCCATTGTTCTCTCCGCTGAAACCTATGTTTCAGCAAGTCTTGGCCCTGAATTGAAAAGAATTGCCCTGGGGCTCACCTTCGTGAATACCTTTCTCTTACCCGTGCTCTTCCTGTCCGCTCTAAAACGAATTGGCATTGTGAGCAGCCTACACCTCAACGATCGGAAAGAACGCATCGTCCCTATGGCTATGGGTGTGTTCTTTTATGGCTTCAATTACTACCTATTCTACAGTACCCAATATCCGCACATCATCCAACAGCTGGCTTTGGCTATGTTTCTCGTCGCACTGATCAGCTTCCTTGTTACCTTCATTACAAAACTCAGTATCCATGCAGCAGGAGTGGCCAGCCTATTTGGTGGCTTGTTGGCTTTTTCGAAGGTTTTTGGACTCAATTTCTCCCTTCCACTAGCCCTACTTGGGGTGCTCGCCGGTATCGTTGGAACCTCCCGTCTTCTAGTAAAAGCACATAATGAGAGGGAATTGATACTTGGGTATGTGTTGGGTTTTAGCGTCGCTTTCTCGACGATTTACTTTAAATTGACTTGACTAAAGGAACTTCTCTAAGTCGTCCATTCCCGTAAGAAAGTGAAGGTTTCCTTCTTCCTTTACCAAAGGCATAAAGCAGGTATACAAATGCTCCGTATCTGGTAAACATTTTGAAGCCTGTGTAATAAGGGCTTTGTTATGATCCTCAGACTTACTTCCTGAATAGAAGGTTACGACAAAATCAGGCTTGAGATGCTTACCGGCGGTAATCACGTCTTGGAAAGGAACATTTTGACCTAAATAATACACTTTGTGATTTCGCGACTTAATCAAATAATACGCTATTAATAGACCAAGTTCATGGAACTCCTCTTCATGTAGATAAAGAAGGAAAGTCTTATCTGGGTTTTCAGGAGCATCTATCCGATCAATTTCGGCAATTACTTTCTGCCGAATGAGATGAGTAATGAAATGTTCTTGGGCAGGATTGATCTCATCCATATTCCACATCAGTCCCACTTTATTCAAAAAAGGATATATGACTTTAAGGTAAGCTCGGGAAAATCCTAAGCGACCCGTGGCTTTACTAAAAATTGCATTGAAGGCAGCTTCATCAAAATCGATCATGGACACAATCATGCTCTTGATGAACATATCAGCTTGTTGATCGTGTTCTTTTAACTCGTTCTGATAGCTGCTGAAAAGATGGTCCTTGAATTCGCCTGGTTTGAGCTTTGCGACTTTAGAAATTTTCATCCCACCATTGAGAAGCACCGTAATGTTCAGAAGCTTTCTCAACTCATCGTCGGAATAGAAACGTATGTTGGTTTGAGTACGCTCAGGAATAATGAGATCATACCTCTGTTCCCAGATGCGCAAAGTTCCGGCCTTCACACCGCTCAATTTCTCTAAATCTTTTATCGAGTACCTTCCCATTTCTTTTGATGTCCAATTAGTTAAACATGTTATAAACACTTTTGTTCAGACCTAGTGGTTTCTAATTCGACTTATGTTTGAAGGGTGAACAGCCAACTTCAAGAAAAGGTTCGTAATCTGCCGCAAAAACCCGGTATTTATCAATACCTCGACGCCGATGGGATCATCATTTACGTCGGTAAAGCGAAGCGCCTAAAAAATCGTGTGAGCTCGTATTTCAACAAAGACAAACATCAATCTGGTAAAACAGCTGTTCTCGTTCGCAAAATTGTCGATCTAAAATTCATTTTGGTCAATACAGAGTATGAAGCGCTGCTGCTTGAAAATTCACTGATTAAAAAATACAAACCACGCTACAACATTCAATGGCGTGACGACAAAAGTTATCCCTACATCTGTCTAAAAAAGGAACGCTTTCCTAAAATCTTCGCAACACGCCAATTGGTCAAAGACGGATCGACTTATTTCGGACCCTACGCTTCGGCCAAAATGATGCACGCCATGTTGAATTTAATCCGAAAGCTGCATAAATTTAGGACATGCAGCTTGAATCTTTCACAAGAAAACATCGAGGCAAAGAAGTTCACAGTCTGCTTGGAGTTTCAAATTGGCAACTGTCTGGGTCCTTGTGAAGGGCTTCAATCGCTCGAAGATTATGATCGAAGTGTTGAGAACGTCAAGAAATTGTTGAAGGGCAATGTGTCGGAATTGATCTCAGAGTATAAAGCGGAGATGAAAACGGCTGCAGATGAGATGTTGTTCGAACGGGCGAATGAGATGAAGAAGCGCGTAGAAATGTTGCTTCATTTCCGTGAACGCAGCGTGGTGGTGAACCCAAGCATTGACGATGTCGACGTCTTTGCCCTTGAACAAGACGACAAATTTGCCTACGCCGCTTTCTTGAAAATTGTAAAAGGTGCGATCATTCAATCACACACCTTGGAAATGCGTAAAAACGCCACTGAGGATGCGAAAGAACTTCTGATATCGGCTGTCATTGAATTAAGAAATCGTTTTAAAAGTCAGGCCAAGGAGATTTTTCTTCCCTTCGAAACAGGCGTAGAATTGCCTGAAGTAAAAAGCTTTATCCCTCAACGAGGCGACAAACGAAAGCTCCTCTTTCTCGCGAAAAAGAACGCCTTGCAATTCATGAAGGACAGGCACCGAAATCAGGAACAGCTTGACCCCGATCGTCGTTCGAACAGAATCCTTACAAATCTTCAAAAAGACCTCAACATGAAGGAACTACCTTCTCATATTGAGTGTTTTGACAACTCAAACTTCCAAGGAAGCGATCCTGTTGCGGCCTGCGTGGTTTTCAAAAATGCCAAAGCCGCGAAGAAGGATTATCGCCATTTTAATATTAAAACTGTTGTAGGTCCTGATGACTTTGCCTCAATGACAGAAGTTGTGGGTCGCCGTTACAGAAGGCTTCTAGAAGAAAAACAACCTTTACCTCAACTGATCGTAATCGATGGAGGAAAAGGTCAGCTCTCTGCAGCTTATGAAAGCCTAGTGGAACTTGGTCTAGAAAAGAAAATATTCATCATTGGAATTGCCAAAAAGCTGGAGGAAATCTTCATCCCCTTCGAGAGTATTCCATTGTACATCGATAAGAAGTCGGAATCCTTAAAGCTGATTCAGCAGCTGAGGAATGAAGCGCACCGCTTTGGGATAACAC
>CAXAIH010000009.1:0-18342 GCA_963968755.1 uncultured Flavobacteriales bacterium | reverse complement strand
GGTGAAAGAGCAGAACGACATAGCTGGTCAGCTAAACACCTAGCAGTATAACTTGGGGGTAGCTTTTCACAGACGTTTGTGGCCTTGACGCCAAAATCAATCAATCTATTTTGTAGGTCGTTTCTTTTCATGGTCACTTATCACTTCAACAATCTTCAATATTCATTCTTCAATCAATTACTCTTCTTCACCTCCGAAAGCACCTTCTGTAAATCAAAAAGCCTCACATCTCCCAAAGAGGGTAAGTCGAAGTTCATCACGCCCACAGCTTTCCATACTTCCAAAATCTGGTCGGCCGACATTTCATAAGGTTCGTACATGGGATTGTCGGATTTGAGCTTTAGCTTTTTCTCGTGTTGCAATTCGTTCAAAACACGTTTGTACACGATACCATCTTCGCGTGTTACCATCACATAACAGTCGTCGTTTTTGATCCGCCCCCAATCCTGAACGTACTCACCGATGATGTAAGAACCGGAGGTAATCGGCAGCATGCTGTCACCTTCAATTTGGAAAACACGGTAGCTATGACTCGGATTTAATTCTGGAATGGGAAGGGAAAAGTGCGGCAGAGATTCGATGTATTCTGAGTCGCCATAACCACTGGTGTAACCTGCGGCTGCTTTCTCGGGAACCAGCTGAATCAACTCCTTGTTGTTCTGATCTACAACCACCGGAAGGATGCGCAAATCTGAACCTTCGATGTCGGTATGCGGCGGCTTTTTGCCTACCGAAAGATTGTGGTAGAGAAGGGCATCTATAGAGACGTCGAAGACCTGAGCAATGTTTCTCAATACCTGCAATTTGGGCTCCGCCCGCCCTTCTTCGTAAGCTCCAATAGCCGATCGGTTTACACCAAGCTTATCTGCCAAGTCAGCCTGAGTAAGGGATTTCTGCGTTCTGAGCTGACGTATATTTTCTGGAAATCGATTCATGATACTACAATTAGAGTGCTAATATAATTAGAATATGGCAATGTAGGAATTTGAGAATGTGGAAATATGAAAATGCGGGAATGTGAGAATGGGGTCATTTGGAAATTAGTAACCCGTAACCCATCATTCGTAATCGGTAATTGGCAAAGTGAACACAAAGCCCTTATCATTGTACTCTCAAAAAGCATAGTTCATGATCACCCTCATTTCTCCCGCCAAAACTCTCGACTACAAAAACCCGGCACCTTCAAAAAATTACAGTGATGCCACGATGCTTTCCGAAGCTGAGCGATTGGTATCAGTGATGCAGAAAAAGTCTGCGAAGAAGATTGCTACCCTCATGAGCGTGAACGATCAGATTGCGCAACTCAATTACGAGCGTTACCAAACTTGGTCAACACCCTTCAGCCCAGAAAATGCCAAACAGGCACTCTACGCTTTTCAAGGTGATGTTTACCGTGGATTGGGAGCAGCAGATTTCACGCCTGAAGACGAAAACTTCGCGCAAGATAATCTCAGAATCCTCTCTGGACTTTATGGACTGTTACGTCCACTAGATCTTATGCAAGCCTACCGACTCGAGATGGGTACTAAGCTCAAAACTACCCGAGGTAAAAACCTCTACGAATTCTGGAAAAGTAGAGTCACCGATCGCATCAATGAAGAATTGGAAAATCACGATGAGAAGGTCATCGTAAACCTCGCTTCCAACGAATATTGGAATGTGGTGAATCCGAAAAAACTAAATGCGGAAATCATCACACCTACCTTCAAAGACAATAAGGACGGTGAATACAAATTCATCCAGACTTACGGTAAAGAGGCGCGTGGATATATGACCCGTTGGATCATGAAAAACAGGGTGGACCGAGTGGAAGACTTAAAGGCTTTTGACCTCAATGGCTACTATTTCGCACCAGAACCAAGCAGCGAAAGTCAGCCAGTGTACCATCGCGATCAAAAGTGATGCATATCACCCTTTTACGTTGTGAAGCGAGCTTTCTTCGCGCAAAGTTTTAGCATGGATTTCAAAAAAAAAATAAGTGAGGCATACATCTACGCAGATTATCGATCAATGATTGATGAGCTCGTGGCTCAAGGGAAAACTACAGGTCCAATTCAAGGTCCTATGATGATGGAACACACTACCTTGAATGTCCAGCGAATGAATAAATGGGACAAAATTGCCAAGTTCGACGACTCAGCAATTGAAAGAGTTAATAGTCTAAAATGTGTTCATACCTGGTTGGTTCTCACGGAAGCCTGGTGTGGAGACGCAGCTCAGAATCTGCCTTTCATGGCAAAGCTCGCTGAGCAAACTCCTCTCATCAATCTAAAGCTTCTGCTTCGCGACGAGCACCTCGATTTAATGGATAAATACCTTACCAATGGCGGACGATCCATTCCGAAGCTCATCGTACTGAACGATAAGAATGAAGTGGTAGGCGAGTGGGGACCGAGACCTAAGCCCGCGCAAGAAATTTTATTTAAACACAAAACATCTGAGGATTGGGATCACGATGCATTTCATAAAGAACTGCACCTTTGGTGCGCAAAGGATCGTGGTAAAACCACTGTTCACGAGCTCATCGACCTCGTTGACCATTGCATTGAAACTAAATAAGCTTACAACATGACTGCGAATATTACTACTGAAAAAGGGGAAATGAAAGTGGAGTTCTTCGAAAAGGATGCTCCCAACACCGTGAAGAATTTCACGGATTTATCGAAAAAAGGATACTACGACGGACTAAATTTCCATCGAGTGATTCCAAACTTTGTTGTTCAAGGCGGATGCCCAAATGGCACAGGTGCTGGTGGTCCAGGCTATCAGATAGATTGCGAATTGGATGGTGAGAATCAGTTTCACGACCGGGGAGTTTTGTCCATGGCACATGCCGGTAGAAACACGGGCGGATCGCAATTCTTCATTTGCCATAGCCGTCAGAATACGGCTCACCTCGATCGAGTGCATACCGTATTCGGAAAAGTGGTTGAAGGACTAGACGTAATCGATGACATTCGCGAAGGAGATAAAATCCTCAGCATTGTCGTTGAAGACTGAGTTAGTTTAACACAACATAAAAGGTGTCACTCACACCATTAAAGCCTGCAAATACACCCAAGCCATTGGTTACATTGGTGAGTGGTTCCTGCAAGTTTCTTGAGTCTTGAACACGCGTTTCGTATAAATCGAGATACTCTTGATTGATGCGGTAGAGGTTGACAATGTGCACCCCATAATGCGTCACATCTGTTGCACCGATAAAGTATTGATCGGTCTGGAAGGGTTCGCTGAACACCCGAAAATCAAAGCCTCCACCTCCAAAAACCCCTCCTTGACTGATGCGTTTTTTGTCGCTTTCAATGTTTTCGACCGTCAGATAATAATAGTCTTCAGCAGCATTCTCCCATCGAGCCGTTAAATTGTCGAAGGAAAGGGTGTCGCGGAATACGAATACTCCAAAGTCAATTTCAATAGCGTTGAATCGGATGCTGTCGTCGTCAAGCGAGAAATTCTGAGATGCAGGAGGAATGGTCGTCTCAGCATAGGTGTCGCGACCGAAATAGTCAAACTCAATTCTGTAGGATTCCCCTTCTAGAATCTGCAAATCTGTCCCGGGGTAGCGGTAAAAGCCGCTGTCTCCACCATCAGGAACGAGTGGATATTTCGTTCCTCTCCAGTCAATAAAAACCAAAGCATCGTTGATGGGTTCCGCAGTAGAATCTTCTCCGCCAAATGGAATAAGCTTGGTCAAGCGGATATCGTCAATCGCCTCCCCAGCATAGATGTAGCCGTCGAGTATAACCTTTTTCGCCGGGTCGTCTCCTTTCTCGCAAGAAGAAGTGAAGAGCAGGAACATGCATGATATGGCTAAAAGGTGTCTCATTAGAATCGAATGTTGATGAAGAAGTTTGGAACGATGCCCAAGAGATTCACTTCGGTTTGCAAGAGTTTGGATTCGGTGGGCAAAAAGGTTTTTGGATCAAAATTTTGAATTTGAAAACGTCGGTACTTGATGTTCTTTCTGTTGTACACGTTAAAGACGGAAATTCCCACCTTGTTCTCAAGCTTTCCAATATTAAAGCTGTAGTTGGCGCCAATATCCATTCTGTGATAGGCAGGAAGTCGCGATGAATTTTTGTCACCAACATGAATGTATTTCTGCTGGTAGCCATTGAGTAAAGTGATTTCATAAACTCCTACTGGCGCGGTGTAGGGTTTTCCTGTGGCGTAGACCATCGTTCCTGAAAATGAAAAACGTTTCCATTTGTACATCGCAATCAACTTAGCTTCATTCCGTTGGTCGTGGAGTGCCGGGAATAGGTTTTCCTGAAGTTCAGGAAAGGTATAGTCCACCTTACTCAATGTATAGGCTAGCCAACCTGTAAGTGCTCCAAATTTCTTCTGAAGCAAGAATTCAATACCACGAGAAACGCCGGTGCCCTCAAAGAACAAATCATTGAAGTTTTGAGTCGTGTCGTATGGATCTCCAAAGCGAAGAGAATACTCCACCAAACCAGTATTTGTCTTTTGATAGGCTTCCACATCAAACAAAAAATCCTTGGTTTCGAATGCCGCTCCAACAACGAAGTGCTCGCTCGTTTGAACCGGAATGCTCGCTCCATCTGATAGCAACCAGAAATCCCTACTTCCCCCAAAAATATTTTCAAGAATGATACGGTTGATGAACTGATTGTATTGCCCCCAAGCAGCCTTGAGTCGGAGCTTTTTCGTTGGTTTGACCAAAACCGAAAGGCGAGGCTCGATGTAATTTTGCTTTAGCACATCATATTGTGTGAAGCGAAAGCCTGCATTGATCTTCAGCCATTTTGTTGGACTCCATTGATCTTGAATATAAGCCGCAACATAGGATCCAATCTGATTCTGATTTTGCACCTCCACGGTATCGTCGATGAAGTTTAAATAATCGATTTCATTTCGGGTGTACCACAGTCCTGCACCAAGATTGTGCTGCTCCGAAAGTTTCACCTCCAAATCATCGCGCAAGGTGATGTCTTGAATGCGATTTCGCTGCTGCGTCGAAAATTGAAAGCTCAAGGTGTCGAAAGTGAATTTGTCGATTAGTTCATAATCGCTGTCGTATTGGGAGTAGGAGGCCAAAACCCGATTGAAGACTTTAGGCGACCACTGTCTGCTCCACTTACAGCTAGTACCCGTGTTTCCCCACTTGGTAACATCCGTCGTTTCCAATTTCGAATCTGTATCCAAGCCTAAACCAGCACCAAAATCTTGAACCGACGAGTTGTCAAGGTTATCGCGGCTGTTGAAGAAATTGAGGCTCACCACATCTTTCTTTCCGAGGTTCAAGTTCAGCTTCGCGTTGAGGTCGTAGAAGAAGAAATCAGGATCAACGCTGCCCGTTCCTCCGATGCCAAAACCAAAACCTTCCTCACCTTCTTCCGCTTCGGTGACATTGTCGAAGATGCTTTGATAGGTCGGGCTTTTTAGAATATCTGTGTAGGATCGCCGAGCTGCCAATAGGAAGGAACCATTCACGAAAGGAAGCGGCGTTTCCGCAACCACATTGGCGCTGAGCATATTTGCCGTTACATTAATGGCGGGCTTTTTAAGGTTCCCCGACTTGGCCGTCATGTCGACTACCGAACTCACACGTCCACCGTATTTGGCTTCGAACCCACCTTTAAAGACCTGCACATCTTTGATCGCATTTGCATTGAATGCGGAGAAAATGCCAAAGAAGTGATCCACGTGGTAGATATTCATACCGTCGAGCAAGATTAAGTTTTGGTCTGGCGTTCCACCACGGACGTACAATCCAGAGGAGCTTTCATTGGCGCCTGATATTCCAGGAAGAAGTTGAAGGCTTCTAAAAATGTCTACTTCGCCGAGGTTTGGGAGGTTCTGCAGCTGGGCGGGGTTGATGCTGATCTTGGAAATCTCCTCGGAAGATTCCATGCTCTGGTTGCTCTCCTCCAAATATTCAAACACATCTAGGTCAACGCCTTCGTTTTCTAATTCAACGTTAAACTCCTTCAAGTTTTTGGAGCCATCGAGCCAAATCGTATCACGTTTGTAGCCGAGGTAGTTGAAAATTAAACGGCTTCCTTTTTTAGGAACCGCTAATAAGGTGAAGTAGCCTTCGATGTTTGAGGTTGCACTTTGCAAACCTGGAAGGGCAACCACGTGAACGTAGGGAAGGCTTTCTGAAGTTTTAGAATCCGTGATTTTCCCGGTTATGGTCACTTCCTGAGCACTTGCGAAAAGGCTGAGGAAAGAGAAGGCTGCAAGCAGAAGCTTAATCCGGATCACAAGAGCGAATGACGTAATTCTTTTCGAATTGGAGGCAAATTCTTGATGAAAGGAGCGCGAAGCTTTATTACGAATTACGGATTACGACTTACATGTGACAGCTTAGAAGTTTTCACTCCCTGCTCTATGCTCCCAGTTCCATGCTCTCCTAATGCGCGTAGCTCACAGACTTCACCGCGTCCATGATCTTCTTCACATTCGGAAGAGCCTCTTCCATCAGTGTTTTTGCAAAAGGAAATGGAGTATCGGATTGAGTAACCCGAACGACTGGTGCGTCGAGGTAATCGAATGCATCTTTTTGAACTCGGTAAGCAAGTTCAGAACTGAGCGAAGCCATCGGCCAAGCCTCTTCAACAACCACACATCGGTTTGTTTTCTTCACGGAGTTCACGATGGTTTCAACATCGAGCGGACGAATGGTTCTCAAGTCGATCACTTCCGCATTGATTCCTTCTTTGGCTAATTCATCGGCAGCTTCTTCAACCTCTTTGATGATTTTCCCAAAAGTTAGAATGGTGCAATCTGTTCCTTCTCGTGTCACATTTGCTTTTCCAATTGGAATCAAATATTCTCCATCTGGAACCTCTCCTTTGTCTCCGTAAATTTTTTCCGACTCCATCACCAATACTGGATTGTCGTCGCGGATGGCGGCTTTCAATAATCCTTTGGCATCGTATGGGTTGGAAGGCGTAACGATTTTCAAACCAGGAACGTTTGCATAAAAGCTTTCGTAGGCTACGGAGTGGGTAGCTGCCAACTGACCGGCTTGTCCGTTTCCACCGCGAAAAACGATCGGCACATTGTAAGCGCCACCGCTCATCTGCAACATCTTGGCTGCGGAGTTAATGATTTGGTCGGCGGCAAGAACCGCGAAGTTCCAAGTCATAAATTCAACGATCGGACGAAGTCCATTCATGGCTGCTCCGACGGCAATTCCTGAAAATCCAAGTTCGGCGATGGGCGTATCGATGACGCGCTTTTCGCCAAACTCATCGAGCATACCTTGACTTACTTTATAGGCGCCGTTGTATTCGGCAACTTCTTCACCCATCAGAAATACGTTCTCGTCGCGACGCATTTCTTCTGACATGGCTTCGTTGAGGGCTTCTCGGTATTGGATTATTCGCATGGTCTTCTTATAAGGTCGGCAAATTTAGTCAAAGAGTCTTTCGAATCTCCCAATTGCTTTGCGCCTAATTCTTGACCCTCTCCGAGATATGTCACTCTTTAACCTTGCAGTTTTCAACATCTTTGTCCCATGTCAAATTTCATTCAAAAGCGCTGGGAAAAATTCAAAGGTCAATCCGCCATCGCCAAGATGCGGGATGTGCTCTTCTTGGTTTTGATCATCGCCTTCTTATTCCCCGCAGGAAGAGATGGCATGCGCCGCGCAATTTTGAGCACAGGAATAATCGGCTCAGTCGATGCCAACACGCAAGAAGAATTGACTTACGAGAGCGAGGCTTGGATGCTACAAGATCTCAACGGAAATGAAGTTCAGTTAACAGAGCTAAAAGGACAGGCTATTTTTCTCAACTTCTGGGCTACCTGGTGCGGGCCCTGCAAGGCAGAAATGCCATCCATTGAAGCTTTGTACAAGGATATGGGCGATGAGGTGAACTTTCTCATCGTGAGCTACGAAGATCCAGAAGTCATTCGAAATTTCATGAACGAAGAGGCTTACGATTTCCCCGTTTTTTTTCCAAGAAATGGTATTCCAGATCAGTTAAGCGCAGAGGCTTTGCCTACCACTTTGGTGATCGATGTAGAAGGAAAGATTATCCATCGCTCCAGTGGAATGACCAATTGGGATTCTGACAGCGCACTGGAGTTGCTCAAGAGCGCTTTGAAGCAAAGCTGAAACATTCTTAATTCCAGCCCTTTGGCCGTTCAAAAAGTCGAAAACAAGTCTACCTTTGGAATCCTTTTCCCGAATGATTGGCATGCAATAAATTCGCCTCTTTGGAGACAATAGGAAATACAAGAAATACATTATGAAGAATTGGATTTTAATTTCTCTATTAGCACTGAGTACTGCATTTATCACTTCCTGCGGAGAAGGTGGTACCAAGGAAGTGGCAGACACCTCAAGTGGAAACAAGATTATCATAGCCAACGAAAATTGGGCAACATCGAATGTGCTGACCTACCTCACCAAGTCGATTCTTGAAGAAGCTGGCTATGAGGTGCAGGTGAAGAATTACTCCATCGAGAAGATCTTCGTAGAAATGAAACAAGGCGACGTAGATCTCTTTATGGATGTATGGTACGACGCACACAGCATCTACCTCTATGAATTTGGTGGAGTTGAGGATTTCGGTCCGGTGTACGAAGGCTGTCAATTGGGATGGGCCGTACCTTCTTACTCGAAATTCGTGAACATTGGCGATTTAGCAAAAGACCCAGAAGCTTTCCAGAGGACTGTTTTCGGAATTCGAAAAGATGCGGGAGTGATGTTGGCAACCAAGGCGGTCATCCAGGAAAATAATTGGGGTTTTGAAGTGAAGAATCTTGAGACACAAGAACTGTCGAAACAACTTCAGGCTTCAGTAAGCCAAAACAAAGAGTTCGTCACTTCAGCATGGACTCCAGATTGGAAGAATACGGAATATAAACTTCGGTTTCTTGTAGATACTTCAGGCTTATTTGGTAAGAAGGATGAGATTAGAAAAATGGGTCGTGAAGGTTTTGCAGCCGCATTCCCTGAAGCACACAGAATCATCGAAGCCATCTACATGGAAGATGAGCAATTTTCTGCTTTTCTAAACTTGATGCGTGATATACGCAAGCCTGAGAAAGTAGAGAAGATTGCCCAAGAGTGGATCAAGAACAATCGCAGTACGGTTGACGTTTGGATAGCAGCAGCGAATACGGAAGAAGCTATGCAATAGTAGCTCTGAGAGCTCCGCTCGAAAGGCCTTTTATCTAACTTTGCACTCCTTATTTGGAAGCCTAATAATCAAAGCATATGGACATTCTGGTTTGCATCAGCAAAGCCCCCGATACAACATCAAAAATCCAATTAACGGATGGGAATACCAAGTTCGACGAGAACGGTGTTCAGTTTATTGTGAACCCATACGACGAGTGGTACGCCCTTGTTCGTGCCCTGGAACTTAAAGAGTCTGGAGGTGGAAATGTGACCATCATTACCGTAGGTGGAGCAGAAGCTGATCCAGTAATCAGAAAGGCTCTTGCTATAGGAGCTGACAAGGCAGTGCGCATCGACGCTGAAGCTACCGACGCCAGTCTTGTGGCGGGTCAGATTGCGGATTACGCAAAAGCAAATTCCTTCGATTTGGTGCTCTGTGGTAAAGAAACCATTAATTACAACGGATCTCAAGTAGGCGGTATGATCGCCGCTGAAATGGACCTTCCTTATGTTTCTCAAGCCATTAAGTTGGATGTTGCAGGAGCTACCGCTACCATCGAAAGAGATGTTCAAGGTGGGGTAGAAGTTCTTGAGGGAAATACACCCTTGGTGATTTCTTGTGCAAAGGGAATGGCTGAGCAGCGCATCCCAAATATGCGTGGCATTATGGCCGCACGAACGAAACCTTTAGAAGTTGTTGCGGCATCAGATCGCTCAGCCTTAACGGAAGTTGTTGGATACGACCTGCCAGCTCAAAAAACTGAGGTGAAATTGATTGATCCAGAACACCCAGAGGAGCTGATCAACTTACTTAGAAACGAAGCAAAAATCATTTAAGACATGGCTGTACTTGTATTCGCAGACAACACCAACGGAAGCATTGCGAAGTCATCTAAAGAAGCAATCAACTACGCCCATCAAATGGGTCAGGGAGTTACTGTAGTCACTTATGGTGAAATAGCCGAGAGTGAACTCAGCGCCCTAGGAGATTCAGGTGCTAAAAAAGTCTTACATCACTCTGGGGTTAATCGCGTAGAACCTTCGCAACTTTCCAAAATGGTCGCGGAAGCTGCCAAAGCTGAATCGGCTGAGATCGTTGTATTTGCACACGATTACACAGGAAAGTCAGTTGCACCGATGACTGCGGTTCGCTTGAATGCTGGTATTGTTTCGGGAGCTATTGCCCTTCCAGATACCTCAGCAAGTTTTCGCGTGAAGAAGGCGGTATTCAGTGGAAAGGCCTTCGCTCATTGCGAAATAAAGACTGAAGTCAAAGTCATTAGTCTAACACCAAACGCCATCGACTTGGTTGAGGTGAGTGGAAGTGCGTCGGTTGAGGCATTTAATGCCGACCTTGGGAATTCAGGATTGGTGCAAAAAGAAGTGCGTACAACCGTATCCGATGGAGGCCCATTACTAACAGAAGCCGAACTCGTTGTTTCAGCAGGTCGAGGTTTGAAAGATCCGGGGAACTGGGGAATGGTTGAAGAGTTGGCAAAACTCTTAGGAGCTGCTACTGCCTGTTCACGACCTGTAGCCGACGTAGGATGGAGACCGCATCACGAGCACGTGGGTCAAACGGGAGTTGCCATCCGGCCAAATCTGTACATCGCCATTGGAATCTCAGGAGCCATACAGCACTTAGCCGGGGTTAATGCTTCGAAGGTGATTGTAGTCATCAATAAAGATCCAGAAGCACCATTTTTTAAAGCCGCTGACTATGGAATCGTTGGGGATGCCTTTGAGGTTGTTCCTAAAATGATTGAAGCGGTGAAAAAACTCAATGCTGCCTGAGTGGAGCAGAAGATTCAACTTGAAATTGTAGGCTTGTCCTACAGCCAAACTCAAACAGGCGCTTATGCGCTGGTATTGGGTGAGCAAGATGGCCAGCGACGATTGCCTGTGATCATAGGTAATTTTGAAGCACAATCGATTGCCATCGAGTTGGAGAACATGCAGCCCTCCCGGCCCTTAACCCACGATATTTTTAAATCCTTCGCAGAATCCTTTGAGATTTCTGTTGTTGAGGTCATTATCTACAACCTTGTTGAAGGTGTCTTTTTTGCGAAGATCGTCTGCGAACGAGATGGTGAGCAAATGGAAATAGATGCGCGTACATCAGATGCCATTGCCTTAGCCGTTCGTTTTAAATGTCCCATGTTCACCTTTGAGTTTATTCTTGAGAAAGCTGGAATCATCTTGGATGACGACAGCGAGATTAAAGGAAGCGATAGTGAAGTAGAGGAGGCTAGCGGGCAGAAGATTGAAGTTGCTGGTAAGAAGTCTTCGCAGTTAAACGATATGAGCATTCCTGAACTAGAAGAGGAGCTCAATAAAGCTATTGAAGCCGAAGACTATGAGCGGGCTTCCAATATTCGCGACGAGATTTCCTCTCGTTCTTAGGTAGGGTTTGAGCGTGGGATTTGAATCTCCCAACTTTGGAGATCCTGAAGTCCTTCTGATCTGGTCGAAAGACTCAAATCCAAATTCCGTCAAGATATCCGAACTCTTTTCTTTTCTTTGAAGTATGTCCTTATTAGCATTCACCTTTCTTGGATTATCGCGTGGCCTTTTAGGCATGGCTGCACTGATTGGCATAGCCTGGCTCTTTAGCGGAAATCGAAAAGCGATTCCTTGGAAAGTGGTTGGACTTGGACTTGGAATTCAAGCCCTGCTGGCCGTTCTCATCCTAAAAGTTGGATTCGTTCAAAGTTTTTTTGAGCTCGTCGGGAAGTTTTTTGTCAAGATTCTCGACTTCACGCGTGACGGAAGTCAGTTTCTGTTCGGTGGTTTTATGGAAGTAGACAGCTACGGCTTCATCTTCGCCTTTCAAGTGCTTCCGACCATTATATTTTTCTCGGCGCTAACTTCGGTCCTCTTTTATCTAGGCATCATACAAAGAGTGGTGTGGGGACTGGCTTGGTTCTTCACGAAAACCTTGAAGATTTCAGGCGCTGAAAGTTTGAGTGTTGCCGGGAATATTTTTCTCGGACAAACAGAGAGCCCGCTGATGATCAAGGCTTATTTGCCGAAAATGAATCGCTCCGAAATACTGCTGGTGATGATAGGTGGGATGGCCACAGTTGCGGGGGGAGTGCTCTCAGCTTACATCGCGTTTTTAGGTGGAGAAGATCCCGTACAGCGGCTCCTTTTTGCCAAACACTTATTGGCTGCGAGTATCATGGCAGCTCCAGGTGCCATTGTGATTTCCAAAATCTTAATGCCTCCCACAGAGGAGATCAATTCCAACATTGAAATCAGCAAAGAGAAGGTGGGAAGCAATTTTTTAGATGCCATGTCGAATGGAACAACAGAAGGTTTGAAATTGGCCGTGAACGTGGGCGCCATGCTTCTTGTGTTTTTTGCTTTCATCGCACTCTTCAATTTTGGTTTCGAGAAGATTGGACAAGTAACGGGCATCAACGCTTGGGTGGCTGAACTTACCACAGGGCAATACAACAGCTTAAATCTCCAGTTTATCTTGGGTTACTTTTTCGCACCGCTGATGTGGGTGATTGGAGTCTCTGCCCAGGATATGGCTTTGGTCGGCCAACTGCTAGGTGAGAAAATCATCGCCTCTGAATTTGTTGGTTATACTTCCTTGGCAGAAATGAAATCCTTGGGTGCCTTAAGCTCTGAGAAATCGATCATCATGGCAACCTATATGCTGTGTGGCTTTGCGAACTTCGCGTCCATCGGAATTCAGATCGGCGGAATTGGATCCTTGGCACCAAGTCAACGTAAACTGCTCTCCGAATTTGGCATGCGTGCATTGCTTGGAGGTTCTTTAGCTAGTTTGATTTCTGCAACTATTGTTGGGGTAGTCCTATAAATTCAAGGATGAAGTGGGTTTCGAAGCTTCATAAAGTTGTTCTCATCACATTGCTTGGCACGGCGGCCATTATCTACGGCGCCATCTCATTTGTCAATCATTACCTCTTTCGTACTTCGGCACTAGACCTTGGAATATACAATCATGCGATCTATATGTATTCGCATTTTCAAATGGCCACGAGCGCGCTCTATGAGCAGGTTCCAAGAAACCTTTTATCAGACCATTTTGACTTACTGGTGCCACTTTTTTCGCCCTTACATTTTGTTTTTGGGAGTTACACCATGCTCATCGTTCAGATAGCAGCTTTGTTGATTGGTGCTCTCGGAGTGTACCGCTATTTCAAACCAAAAGATGTGTGGTCAGCGCTTCTTGCGGTTCTGTACTTTCTCTCTTTCTATGGTTTGTTTGGAGCCATCTCCTACGATTATCACAGCAATGTGGTTGCCGCTGCTATACTTCCTTGGTTTTTCGTCTTCATACGGGATAAGAAGCTTTTATGGGCCTCCTTGATTTTTGTTTTGATCATCGTCGCTAAAGAAAATATGGCGCTCTGGATGGTTTTTGTTTGCTTGGGAATGGCTGTGGAATTCTGGAGAGAGAAAACACTACGCGTTTTTCTCCTTCTCGGTTCAGTCTTTAGCGCAATTTATTTCATTGGAATTATCAAGCTGGTCATTCCAGCGCTTGCGCCTGAAAAGGAATATTTTCATTTCGATTTTGCGGTGCTCGGTGAAGATCCAAAGAGCGCACTCATCTACATCTTTTCGCATCCGATTGAGACCATCAATAACCTGTTCATCAATCATATCCGTGCTCCAAGTGCAGATGGTATCAAAGCCGAAACCTATTTGGCATTATGCCTAGCTGGCCTTCCGATATTGCTGCGAAAGCCGCATTTTCTACTCATGTTAATCCCTATTTTATTCCAGAAAATGTTGAACGATGTGGCCTACAAGTGGAGTGTGGACGTGCATTACAACATTGAGTTTGCACCAATTCTTACCATTGGTATTTTCAGTGTTTTAGTAAAACTGAAAAATCAGTTTTTACGTTGGGCACTAATGCTGCTTGTGTGCGTACTTAGCATTTGGTCAACAGGGCAAATTTTGCAAGCTACCTTGGTCTATCGAGATGATGTTAAAATCCAATTCTATCGTGAAGCACACTATACAACCTTTTTCGATTATCGAGCAGTCCATGAAACCTTAGCACTTATCCCTCCAGATGCTAGTTTAAGCGCATCCTTCCCGTTTGTTTCACACCTATGTTCACGGGAAGAAATTTATGAGTTTCCCATTTGTGATGATTGTGATTATACGGTCTTTACAAAGTTGTTTGGATCTTATCCGCTTGGGAGGGAACACTTCGAAGTCTATACGGAAGAGTTGGTCAACTCGAGTGACTGGGAAGTCCTTGTTGAGAAAGAGGAGGTTACCTTGCTAAAAAGGCGAAAGTAGGGCTGACGCGACGCTTGGTCTACCGTATTATCAGGTTCACATTTCGGTATTCACCCTAGAGTAAAATACTCAGGTGGTAGATTCCAGTGGAGAAATGGCTGAAATCGAGCTGTTGAGCAAATTGAGCTGTTGGATTTAGTTGTTCACCGTGGAGTGTCGATTTGTATAGGCCATCGAAGGTCCCTCGGCTTCATTTATTTGCTGAACAAAATACCGAATCACTTCGTTTGTCGACTAAGTCAAATTTCTCTTCCTACTTCTGATTTTTCTTGCGAGTATTCCGATGCAAGCAGAGTCTTATGAAGGAACTAGCTTTCTTCAGCAATCGGCTGGAGTCAACTTCATTTTAAAGAACACTACTGCCCTTTCTATACCCTTGATTATTCCTAAAGTGATGAATCCAAATTTGTCTCCTTACAGCGAGAGCGGAGTTTACTTGAAAACAGGCCAAGAAGTGTTCTTCAAATTCAAGGGAAAAAAGTACCTCTTACTGAAAGTGGATTCTTACATTCAAGAAGGTGAGAAATTGGATTTAGCCAAACTGATTAGGCAACGAAAGAGAGATCTGGGGTTAAATTCAAAAGAATAATTCGGCTAAGAATTTCAATAGCCAGCATGCTCATCTACTTTGGTTTACTTTGAGGTGTCAAATTCGATGCGCATGATAGCCAACGGTGAATATCATCTTCTGAAAATCAAAAGAGAAATGCCACAAGGTTTATACCTTGGATTTCCAGATGAAGTTGACCTAGAGGAGAGAGACGAGGAGGATGATGTCCTCTTGCCTAATAAATATTGCCCAGAGCATTGGGCGATTGGTGATGAGCTTCAAGTCTTTGTATACAGGGATACCGAAGACAGAAAAATCGCAACAAATTTAGCCCCGAAGATCTTATTGAATCAATTCGCCTTCCTCGAAGTCACGGCAGTTGAGCCTGTGGGGGCCTTTATGGATTGGGGAATGGAAAAGGACCTTTTGGTTCCATTTCGTGAGCAACGCATGCCCATGGAGGAAGGGCGGTGGTACCTCGTCTATATGGAGCTCGATGAAGAAACTGACCGACTATATGGTTCCAACAAGATTGAACGCCGACTGAACAACGACACTATTGAACTCAGTGTTGGGGATCAGGTTTCCATCATCATCTATCACAAAACTGATTTGGGTTACAACCTAATTGTGAACCATCAGTACAAGGCACTTTTGTACGAGAATGAAGTCTTCATGAATGTGAATATTGGTGATGAGCTCGACGCTTATGTGAAGAACATCCGTGAAGACAATAAGCTTGATGTTGCTTTACGTCCAAGTGGTTATGCTTCCACCATTGAAGAGGATGTCAATCGAATTTTATTGAAAATGCGCTTTCGTGGAGGTTCTCTTTCGTTAAACGATAAAAGTGCCCCTGAGCTCATATATTCCGAACTCAGCATTAGTAAAAAGGCTTTTAAGAGGGCTATTGGAGCCTTGTATCGAGATAAAAAAATTCTTCTGAAGGAAGACGGTATTCAGTTGATAAAGGAGCTAAGCTCTTAACTCTTGGAATAGACTTTAATCTTTCCCGTACTTCGATTTCATTCCAGCAATGAAGAGATCGAAATTGGACTCATAAGCGGATTGAAACAGCGAATCCATGGTGTTTTGCTGTTTTCTGTACAAGCCCAGTCCTGTTAGAATGGTGTTGTTTGGGGCGATTGAATCCTGCTTAAATATTTTAAAGCGGTCTGGCTTACTGAATGGCACCTGCTTGATTCGCTTCAAGGCATTTTGAAAGAAGTTCTGTTTTAGTTGTCCTTTTTGCCAATCTCTCATATCCTCTGTGAAGGAGGCGTAAAGTGCTTCCATCTTTTCATACTCTGCGAGGCCAGCTTTCACAAATAATTCGACGTCCTTCATGCGGTTTGCATAAGATGTGTACTCCTCAGAATCCTTTCCATATCGATCTTCCAAGAACAAATATGATCCTTGATCACCGACGAAAGTGGCTAGGTTTTCATTGAATTCAGCATCACTGTCAACATACAATGTGGCGTGCGTTAATTCATGAATTACCAAGCGCGCTAGCATGCCTTCATCATCGTTGAGCATATTGCTCAAAATTGGATCTCGAAACCAACCCAGGGTGCTCCAAGCCTGAACGGGACTCACATCAACGTCGTAGCCTTCATCCCAAAGTTTCTTACCCAATTTCGCGCAGCGCAAGGAGTCAAAGTAGCCTCTGTAAGGAAGGTCCCCTAAAAAGCCATAATTCCATGTGTGAGCTTCCAAAGAAAACTCTGGACAAGCTTGAACGACCCAAAGCAGGTCTTTTCCTTTTTGATCGTAAAAGGTGGTGTAGTTCTCGGAGTCGTTTAAACCCAATGAGTCCTGAGCGTAGGTTCGGATCTCTTGGATGAACTGCAATTTGCGTTTCACACTATCAGCGGTGGTCGAATTCTCCAAGACATCGGAGACTTCCTCAGCTCGCCAAATAATTTTGGCCTGTCCGATTCCCTGTTGGACGCCATACCAAACTAAATCACCGAAAAAACCAATGCCAACGATGAATAGAATGAGGCAAATAGTCCAAATGGATCTCATAGTGTGAAATTAGTTCAATTGGGCGACTAGTACAAGACTCCTTTTCGCTTGTTTGAGCATAAATTAAAAGCCCGAAATCACAAGGATATCCAGCTTTTAAAGTGAAAATCAAACTATTTTAACTCAGCGCTGCGCGTGCAAATGAAGAGATGCGTTTTCCATCGGCTTTACCAGCCAATTTCTTACTAGCAATGCCCATCACTTTCCCCATATCGCCCATGTTGCTGGCGCCAGTTTCGGATACGATCGAAGCAATTTCTTGTTCCAATTCGGCATCGTCCATAGGTTTGGGTAAATAGCGCGAAAGCACGTCAGCCTGCTTTAATTCGTCTGCACGAAGGTCATCTCGGTTCTGCTTTGCATATAGGTCTGCAGATTCTATGCGTTGCTTCAACAACTTTTGTAAGACTTTCATCGCTGTTTCATCGTCAACTTCACCTTCTGCGCCTTTGCTGGTAGCAGCGAGTAAGAATTCAGACTTAGCGGCACGCAAAGCATCAAGGGTGTCTCTATCCTTTGCCTTCATGGCAGTTTTGATGTCTTCTGTTATCTGGCTTACGATGCTCATTAGTCTACATTATCGTGTAAAAAACGATTGTTTGGCTTGATATCGGTTTTCTTCTCGCCATCTTCACCTTCACTCTCTGAAAGGGTATATCTGCTCACTTGCGATTCTGACGAATGAGGGGCATCGTTTAAGTCAATGTGACGGCGGACATAAGCAGGTACGTTTTCCATATCTGTAATACCATTCGGAGATTTTAAGCGCATGCTCAAATTCTTCAAATTCATCATACGCTCTTGAGCGCGATGCTGTCGTTCTTCAGGGCTAATGTCTGATTCGGTACTGGTGCTATCCTCTTGCTTTGCAACAGGCTCTTCGTCCGCTTCTTTGCGCATGAAAGGTTCATCAGGAGAAACTCCGAGTCGAGCTTCTGGCTCCTCTCTCAGCTCATAGCGAACCTCTTCTTTTTTCTCCAGCTCAAACTCAATGGTCGTCTGATTTTCTTCTTCCTCTTCAACGGTCTCATCTTTCATCCAAGAACGATCGTCATCAAGCTCTTCTTCCTCTGTTTCATTTTCCTCAGAGCTTAGAAAAGACTTGAAGCTCTCGTCTTTAGATTCTGTCTCCTTTGAATCTACGATTGGTGCGGAGCTTGGTCGGAAAAGAACTTTCGGTTCTTCTTCAACTTTTTCTTCCTCTGCCCTCGGTTGTTCTGCCTCTGTCTTCAGTTCTGGCTCATCGCTTTCCAATGCGTATCGGATAGGCTCGTTCTTCACTTCAGGAGTTTCAACTTCTTGATTCAGATTCAAGATTCTTTTCTTCGGCTGATAGCTAGAGTCTAGACTTGCTCCAGTGTCAGTG
>CAXAIH010000008.1:0-18589 GCA_963968755.1 uncultured Flavobacteriales bacterium | reverse complement strand
AGATTGGAGATAGCCTTGGAATGGCAGTAACCCTCATGAACATTGGAATCGTACATATGACGCAGGGGCACTTTGAACGTACCCTGGACTTCTTCCTTCAAGGTTTGGACATCGTTGAGGAAAGAGGCATTGACGAGCTCAAGGGTCCTATCTTCAATAATTTGGCGAGCATTTATCACGAAATGGGAGTTTCCGATACAGCCATTCTGTATTTTGAGAGAAGTTTACGAAAGTGCAGAGCTGACAAAGATGAGTATGGCATAGCTCGCGTTTTGGCCAATATGGCCGAGGTCCACATTTCAAATGGAGAAATGGAAGCTGCAACTTTGGCTCTTGAAGAAGCTTTGGCCATCAACAAGCGAAAAGGCTATAAGGAGAATACTCTAGGGAACTTCGATCTTCTCGGTAAAATTGAGTTGGAAGCTGGCCATCTTGAAGAAGCTAGGGCATATGGAGACTCCTCTCTTCAACTGGGACAATCGAGCGGAAACGTGCACGATATGAAAGATGCTTCGAACCTTCTACATCAGGTTTATCTGGCTCAAAACGAACATGAGAAAGGTTGGGAAATGTATCGGCTGTTTATCCAAATGCGCGACAGCATCAAAAGCGAAGAAATTCAGGAGGCTACCATAAAACAACAAGCGAAGTTTGATTTTGAAAAGGCGCAATTGATAGAAGAACAGGCGGAGGCTGATGCACTTCGAATCGAGAAGGAACGTTTGCGCCGCAAGAACAACCTTCAAAGCGCTCTGGTCCTCTTCGGAATTATTGTCGTGTTTATCATTGGTTTGGGGGTTAGTCGTTCGAACATCTCAACGGAGGTATCGGAGTCCCTGGTTTTTCTGTCCTTTCTGATTCTATTCGAATTTCTCCTCATTCTAACGGATCCTTATTTCGAGGAATGGACGGATGGAGCTCCGGCCTCCAAGCTGCTCATCAACGCAGGACTGGCACTTGTCATCATTCCGTTGCATCACTTTTTTGAGAAATTCATGAAACGAAAACTTTTGAAAAAGTCTTAACCGAGTGAATTCAAGCCTGTCATGAGTAGTTCCTTCCTCAGCTCCCTTCAAGAAGAAGAGCTTGGGTGGCGGCCAAACGAACAAAGCAATTCCATCGGAAATCAGTTGCTCCATTTGGAAGGCAACATTCGCCAGTACATCGTCTCCGGAATAGGTGAACAAAAAGATCAACGTCAACGAGATAAAGAATTCTCCACGCAAAGTGGATTCAATAAAAGTGAACTTTTACAGAAGTTGAAAGAATGCCTTGAGGAATCCTATGAAGTATTGGATAAAATGACAGAGAATGAACTAATGGACCTCCGCAAGGTTCAGGAATATGAGCTCAGTGGACTAAGCATACTCATTCATGTTTGTGAACACTTTTCCTATCATACAGGTCAGATTGCTCAATTAACTAAATTGATCAGGAACAAAGATCTTGGCTTTTATGCTGGTATTAATTTGACCTGAGCCCTTTAGCTAGCTGTTCCGACCTGATAAATAATGTTTGTTTAAATTTGACCTAGATGCGTGTTTTCACATCCCTACTCCTTTCGATTCTAATACTGAGCGGAAACCTTGGTTTGAGTTTCAACACGCATTATTGCTTTGGTTATGCCACAAAAAGCGTGTTGGTCTTTGGCGACAACATTCCCAATTGTGGAATGGAAGACCCAAGTGTTTTCGTCGATTGTGACAAAGATTCTATTCGTCGAAAGTCCTGTTGTGAAAATCGCTCTACGAATTTCAGGTTGGTCGACAATCAATTAACACAACAAGAGTTTCAAACTGCACTACCTTTTATAGCGCTGGATATTCAATCCCCATCCACGTATATCGGGATTTCTAAGCTGGACAATACCTTTAACAGCAAAGGAATTGCGCGTCCTCCACCCGACCTACAAGCACTTTTCCAAGTTTACACCATCTGATTTCGAGTTTTTGAACTCATGCTTGCATGAGACCTTATTTCCCTGTGCCCTGCATAGAATGTGAAACTCGAATCAGATTAAATGAAACATAAAATTTCCTACAGCATCCTTGGCACCATTGTTTTAGGCATGTTTTCCTGCGACAAAAACAACAATTCACTTGATGTCGCATTTTACAACGACTCTCCTTACACATTAGAACACGAAGGCTTTCCGCCACCTCCTATTCCGGCCGACAATCCCTTGACCATCGAAGGAGTCAAACTTGGGAAGATGCTCTTTCACGACACTCGTTTATCAAAAAATGGAGAACAAGCCTGTGCTTCCTGCCATTTACAAGAAGACGCCTTCTCCGACATCCGACAGTTCAGCATGGGAGTTGAAGGAAAAGAAGGAGGTCGACAAGCCATGGCAATTTTCAATATGGCCTACCATAGAAATGGATTCTTCTGGGATGGACGTGCTCCATTGCTTCGTGATCAAGCTTTGCTGCCGATTCAAGACCCGCTTGAAATGAACGAGACCTTGGATAATGTAGTTTCTAAGTTGGAAGCTGATCCAGAATACGTCGATCAATTTTTTCGAGCCTTTGGAAGTGAAGAGATCAACTCTTTTAAAATGAGCTTGGCCATGGAACAGTTCATGAACACCATCATTTCGAATGATGCAAAGTGGGACAAGGTTTTGGCTGGAGAAGCTGTCTTTAGTGATTCTGAAGAACGCGGAAGAGCATTGTTTTTCACTGAGTTTGATCCTATAAGTCAAACTGGAGGAGCAGAATGCTTCCACTGTCATGGAGGCTTCAACTTCACCAATAACCAATTCATGAACAATGGCTTGGATGCCGAAGCTGAATTCACTGACCTTGGGTATTACGATGTCACTTCCGACGACCGCGACAAGGCTAAGTTCAAAGTGCCAAGTTTGAGGAACATCCAATTCACACCGCCCTATATGCACGATGGTCGTTTTGCCACTTTGGAAGAAGTTCTTGAACACTACGATCATGGCGTTCAAGATTCACCGAGCCTTGATCCACTCATGCAGTTCAATCTCAACCCTGGACTTCAACTGTCGGATCAAGATAAAGCTGATCTAATTGCGTTCATGAAAACCTTGAGCGATGAGACTTTAAAATCGAACACTGAATATCAAAACCCGTTTAATTAATAATAGACTCTAAGTCAAAGGTTTTCTAATCTTTTACTTCAGTCTACTCTATATTTGACTAATTCTTCACCATTATGAAAACACGTATAACTTTTATTGCCTGCCTTGCACTAGCAATCAGCTTTTCACTTCAAGCACAAAAAACTGTCGTTCTTAGCATCGACCACCTTCTTGAAGGCGAAAAACTGGAGTTCAATGACGCTCAATCTTCTTCAGTTGCTGACAATTACGAGGTTACGCGACTAGAATACTACCTCTCAGAGTTTAAAATCACCCATGATGGCGGACAGCTCATTCAACTTCCCGATACCTGGTTGCTTGTGAACGGAGGAGACAGAATGGAAGTTGTTCTCGGAGATTTTGCCATCACAGAATTGGAAGAGCTTGAATTCAAAAATGGCGTTGGGACTGACTACAATCACCTTGACCCAACTTTATATCCGAGCGGTCACCCGCTTTCTATAGGTGTGCCTTCCATGCACTGGGGCTGGACATCAGGTTATAGATTTTTGGCCATTGAGGGCAATGCTGGGTCTAGCTTAGGTTTTCGCTATGAGGTTCATGCCCTAGGCGATCAAAATTTAAAAACTGTGAACATTCCAACTATTGGACAAGAATCGAACGACACCATATATATCGAGTTAGAGGCATTCTGCGAGGCTATCTTTCAAGGAATTGACATCAGTTCTGGAGTGATTTCACATGGTGAAACAGGAGACGCTGAACAGGCGCTCATCAACTTGCAGAGAAATGTATTCTCCGCCAAGAACAGGCCTTCGTCAACGACCGAAGTAAGCTATGATAAAGACATTCGAGTTGTCTACGACCAGCACAAGATCGAACTGAATCGCCTTAATGCCGAGACTGATGTAGAATATCGCCTCCACAACTTGCTTGGACAGGAGCTCGCAACGGGAAGCTTTCTTAACAAAGCCAGTTTTAAGGTTGAAAAGAATGGCATTTACCTTCTAAGCTTTTCGAAGAACGGAAACACCTTCAGCACCAAAAAAGTGTTGGTGTACTAAGAAAGAATGAATGGGTAGTAAGTCGTTCTTAATCACACTTCTTTTCCTGGGGTCAAGCTTTCTGCTTCTTGCGCAAAAAACGGTGGTCTTGAGCATAGATCATTTTTTTGAAGGCGAAGAATTGACCTTGAACGTCTCAAAACCTTCAAGCATTGCTGGGAATTATGAAGTTTCCAGACTCGAATATTACATTTCTAAATTCAAGCTGAGCCACGATGGAGATCAACTCATTCAACTACCAGACACCTGGTTGCTCGTTAATGGGGCCAATCGTTTGGAGGTAGTCCTAGGTGAATTCCAAATCACTGAACTTGAAAAAATTCAGTTTGGTAATGGAGTAGATTCCAACTACAACAATCTAGACCCAACCCTATACCCAGCTGGTCATCCACTTGCTTTAGGCGTCCCATCCATGCACTGGGGCTGGTCCGCAGGTTATCGTTTTCTTGTTTTTGAAGGAAAAGTAGGTCAGAACTTAGAAAACAATTTTGCCATTCACGCCTTGGGAAACAGGAACTTCCGGGAAGTTGGTATTGCTACTCCTGGTCGAGAATCAAACGACACCATTTACGTTGAACTTGACGCACATTGCGAAGGCATTTTTCGAGAAATTGACTTTGCTGGAGGATTGAACGCACATGGTGAATTCGACGATGCTCGGCAGACACTCATTAATTTACAACGGAATGTATTCGTCGAGAAGAATGCGCCCTCGTCTATTACTGAAGTGGGATCAACAGAAGGAATTGAGCTCCTTTATCACCAGCACAAAATTGAAATGAGACAAAGCCAAACTGGTTCGGCTCTCGATTACTCCCTCTTCAATATGCTCGGCCAAAAACTCAGTTCAGGAAGTTTCCTAGAGGAAGCTGAAATCCACCTAGAAAAAGAAAGCCTATACCTCATCACCTTTTCGAAAGACAATGAAACGATCAGCACAGAGAAAGTTCTGGTCTATTAGAAGCGGAGTACTTCTTCTCATTGTTGTTCTCACTTCTTGTGGGAAAGAACCACCCAAGAGCGTGGTTGAGAAGGACAGTTCCTTTCCCCAACACTTTCCGGACATCGAATATCCTCAAGACAATGAATACACAGAGGAGAGATACCAATTAGGAAAAAAACTCTTCTACGACCCGATCCTCTCTGAAGGCAACGAAATATCCTGTGCTTCATGCCATGAACCGAACTTAGGGTTTGCCCATGATGTTTCAGTGAGTCCAGGCATTCAAGGCAGACTTGGTGAACGAAATTCTCCCAGTTTAGCTAACATAGCCTTCCACCCCTACTTCATGCGAGAAGGCGGCGTTCCTACCTTGGAGCAGCAAGTCATAGTTCCCATTGCCGAGCACGCCGAAATGGGCAGCAACATCGTTTTGGCCGCACAACGAATGGCTCAAATTGAAGACTACAACCTTACGAGTCAAGCCGCCTACGATCGACTACCCGACCCCTACGTCATCACCCGCGCATTGGCTTGCTTTGAACGAACGCTGATCAGCGGCAACTCTACGTACGATGATTACGCCTATAAGGGCAATCGATTTGCCTTGACTGCCTCTGAAATCCGTGGAATGAATCTGTTCTTCAGTGAAGAAACGCAATGCTCCAGCTGTCATTCAGGTGTATTCTTTACAAGCTATGAATTCGCGAACACAGGATTGTATGTGGACTACCCAGACCCGGGCAGGTATCGTTTGACCTTAGAAGAATCCGACCGAGCGAAGTTTAAAATTCCAAGTTTGAGAAACGTCGGTGTATCCACACCCTATATGCACAACGGAGCCATGAACAGCTTATCTGAAGTTATTGACCATTATGCTTCAGGCGGAGAACAACACCCTAACAAGAGTGAACTCATTCAAGGCTTTGAACTAAGCGCCATTGAGAAAGTAGATTTGATTGCCTTCTTGCATACCCTAACGGATGAGCACTTCTTGAAGGATGCGAGGCATTTAGAGGATTAGGAAAACAAATCCAAAGCCTTGAACAAGGTGTTCAACACACCATAAAGCATCGGAATACCAACGACCAACCAATAGAGGACGATTCGAGTTTTAGTTTTCATCTTGCTTCAAATGATGCACTACATCTACGGGCCTTACGAAAAGGTTGGCAAGCAAGCCAAGAACCAGCAAACTCGCCATGATGTACATGGTGATGGAATACACTTGGTTGGCAGGCATTCCAAGTGCATCGAGCTGATATGCACGTAGGTAGTTTACTAACACAGGACCGAGAATGGCGGCAGTAGACCAAGCCAAAAGCAGCCTGCCATGTATCGCTCCTACTTGGTGCGATCCTAACATATCTTTTAAGTAAGCCGGAATGGTTGCGAAGCCGCCACCGTACATGGAAATGATAATGGCGAAGGCACCAACAAAGAGCACCACACTTCCCATCCCTCCGAACTGTGGTACGGCGAAATAGAGAATTGCTCCTAGAATGAAGTAGACAGAGTAGGTCGCCTTACGACCAATCTTGTCGGAAAGGCTTGACCAAAAAAAGCGACCCAGCATATTGAACAGGCTCAGAAGTCCAACGAAGCCGGCTGCCGCTCCTGCGCTTATCGTTTTGCCCGAGGCTCCTGATGAAAAGGTTTCTTGGATCATGAGCGAAGCCTGCCCTAAGACGCCAATTCCTGCAGTTACGTTTAGCAAGAGCACGATGAAGAGTAACCAGAATTGAGGCGTTTTGATGGCTTCATCGGCCGTCACATTCGATTTCGTAATCATAGGATCAGCGTCTTCTGCTGAATGTTCCCATCCTTCAGGTGACCATCCTTTTTCGGGTACCCGAACGATGAGCATTCCAAAGCACATCAAGGCAAAATAGAGCACAGCGAGGCTCAAGAAACACTCCCCTACTCCTAGGCTATTTGGCCCCGACCAAAATTCCATGAGTTCTACGCTGAGTGGTGAGGCAATCATAGCTCCTCCTCCGAAGCCCATGATGGCCATTCCGGTTGCCATTCCTGGTCTGTCGGGAAACCATTTGATGAGTGTACTTACAGGAGAGATGTACCCTAAGCCGAGTCCAATACCTCCCAAAACTCCGTTGCCCAAATAAACGATCCATATGTTGTGCATCCACACCCCTATTCCAGCTACCACAAAACCACCACAGAAAAAGCAGGCCGCTGCGAACATGGTTTTTCTTGGACCAACGCGTTCTACCCACTTTCCGAAAATTGCGGCAGAAGCCCCAAGGCAGAAAAGCGCCAAACTAAAGATCCAACCAAGTGTGGGAATACTCCAATCTTCTGCGCTGCTTTCGGTGATTCCCATAAGACGTGTCATGGGTTCATTGAACACCGAGTATGCGTAAATCTGCCCAATACACAAGTGAATGGCCAAGGCAGCTGGTGGAATTAACCAGCGATTGAATCGAGGCCTAGCTACTGTGTTTTCTCTTGAGAGGAAGGACATGTATCAAATATAGAGCTCGCGGAGAAATGAATGGTCAATACAGGCAAAGCCCCAGCGACCTCCCGAAGTCAGCCTGAGCGCATGGTGAGCTTGTCGAACCATAGACGAAGGCTAGCGAGGGACGAGCGCCTAGCTACAGGAAGTTAGCTACGAGCCCTCCGCTCCAACCAAAAATCCATGAGGAAATTGGCAAGCATGGCCTCCACAATGGGAACAGCACGCGGAACTATGCATGGATCGTGACGGCCTTTAGTCTCTAAAGAAACTTCTTCACCACTTTGATTGACGGTAGCTTGCTTCTGAGCAATGGTTGCGACAGGTTTGAAATGAATATGGATGAGCACATCTGCTCCATTTGAAATACCACCCTGAATTCCTCCCGAATGATTGCTGCTGGTTTGCACTTGTCCGTTGGTAGAAACGAATGCATCGTTGTGGGCTGACCCGCGCATTTTACTCGCCTCTACTCCACTTCCAAATTCAACCGCTTTTACTGCGTTGATGGTAAATAGTGCTTGTCCTAAACGAGCGTGCAGCTTGTCAAAAATGGGTTCTCCTAGGCCAACTGGCAAACCAGAAACTTTCGCTGAGATTCGACCTCCCAAACTGTCTCCTTCCGCCTTTACTTCTTGAATGAGCAAAGACATGGCTTCTGCCGTAGCTGCATCCGGACAACGAAGTTCGTTCTCGTAGACTTTAGCATAGTCAAGTCGCTCCGTTTGCCCCAAAACCAATTCTCCTACTCCTGTTACTCCGGCACCAATCTGAATTCCTTCTTTTTTCAAGAACTGAGCGGCCAATGCTCCAGCTACTACCCAGTTTGCCGTTTCCCTTGCAGAAGCTCTTCCACCACCTCGGTAATCTCTATTTCCGTATTTCTCATGGTAGACATAATCTGCATGCGATGGACGGTAGACCTCCTTCAGGTCAGAATAGTCTTTGGAACGCTGGTTTTTGTTTGGAATACGGAAACCAATGGGTGCACCTGTACTTTTTCCTTCAAAAATTCCAGAGAGGAATTCTACTGTATCCGATTCTTTTCGCTCGGTGGTCAGCTCAGATTGCCCTGGCCTTCTTCTATCCAACGCCAATTGAATGGCTGCCTGATCCACCTCGACATTGGCAGGAAAGCCATCGATGACGCCACCGATTTCTGGTCCGTGAGATTCGCCGTATGTGGTGAGGCGGTATAGTTTTCCGAGGGTGTTGGACATCTTGAGATTAAAGTGGAAAGATAAAAGATGAAAGCATACCTCAGGTGACAGAATTGGATGTGAGCATCGTAGGTAGTTGTTTCAGACTATTGCCGCATGTCATCCGGGACCAAGGGATTCACTTTCTTGAACCAAAGTGCTGGAATGGTGGCCATCAACATGCAGCCCGGGTAGCCGGTAGGAAGCTGAGGAGATTCATCCCAATGGTTGAGTACAGGGTATTTCTTTTGCGGATCGTAATGGTGATCGCTGTGGCGACTCAACTCGAAGAGAAAAAGTCGACCGAGCATATGATTTGAGTTCCAGGAGTGAATGGGTGTTACATTCTCGTAGCGATGTTCGGTGACCTTCTTCCTACTCAGACCATAGTGCTCTACGTATTCCACTGTTTCCAGCAGAATGATAGAGACTACCGCGGCGATGACATAGTACAAGGTGGCCTCCCAACCAAACACAGCTAACACAGCAATCAGGAGCACAAGCTGCCCCAATTGCATCTGGAGCATTTCATTCGAAAGCGAATACACAGACTTCCTTTTACGCTTGACTTCCATGTTTGCGATTTCCCAAGCTGAGAGATAACTAGTTCGAATTACACGGAACCAATAGTGGTATAGACTTTCTCCATAACGCGCCGTCGCAGAATCCTCAGGGGTGCCCACATTTCTATGATGTCCTTTGTTGTGATCGATAAAAAACTGGGTATACTGACTTGCCGTGAGCAATGCCTTCGCTAGAAACTGCGCGCCTTTGGACCTTCGATGTCCGAGCTCATGCGCCACATTGATGCCCATCGCACCCATTACGATGCCCATACCCAGAATCATTCCTAGTCGCTCATACCAAAGATGATCTGAGCTTTTCATGCTAAAGAGGAAATAGCCAAGGGTTCCATAAACAATGAAGGGAACCAGATAAATCAGCACATCATAGAGCGGGTTCTTCGCGATGGAGCTAGCTTGCTCTTTAGATAAATTCTGACTAGAAGGCTTGATGAGCAACTCCAATAATGGAATGAGACCAAAAGCAAGAATTATAGTGAAATAGGTGGTCCAACCTCCCTTATTAAAACCAATCCAAGTAAGAATTGGTAAACTAAATACCACTATGTACAATAAAGCCCTCATCCTTTACGTCAGAAACAAAGGTACGAGCGAAAGGTTTATGTCGGGTGCATGTCAAATTATAAAGGCATGTGAATTCTGTCGAACAAGACATCTTTCAATTCGTTACTTTTGAAGAAGCAAAATCTTAACACAACACGTCAATAATGGCAATAGAATTTACAGATTCAAATTTTGAAGAAATGGCCTTGGCTTCCGATAAGCCAGTAATCGTTGATTTTTGGGCCGAATGGTGCGGGCCATGTCGCATGGTAACACCAATTATAGAAGAGTTAGCCGGAGAATACGACGGAAAAGCTGTCATTGGTAAACTCAACGTTGACCAAAATCCTGAGGTATCAATGAAGTACGGAATTCGCAGTATTCCCACTGTACTGTACATCAAAGACGGGCAGGTTGTTGACAAGCAAGTTGGAGCAACTTCCAAAGCCACATACGCTGGTAAGTTGGAAGCACAATTGGCTTAATCCAAGAAAAAAAAACTAGGGGATTGATTTTTCAGTCCCCTTTTTTTGTGCCTTTTTTCAAGAAATCAACACAACATAAAAGCCATCGTTGCGTAACTTCCCGGCATGACTAAAATCCGTAGAGAGGAAATTGAATCTTTTGGAAAGCTCGACATTCTGGCGCGGCAAGCCGTTGAAGGGTTTCTTACGGGTTTGCACAAAAGTCCTTACCATGGATTCTCCGTCGAATTTGCAGAACACCGTCAGTACAATACGGGTGAATCAAGTCGTCATGTAGACTGGAAATTGTACGGCAGAACGGACAAGCTCTTTACCAAGCGTTACGCTGAAGAGACGAATTTACGGTGCCAGATTTTGATCGATCATTCGTCGTCGATGTACTTTCCGGAAGGAAGCACGGAACGCTCCAAAATCAACTTCAGCATTCATGCCGCTGCCACTTTGGTGAACCTACTAAAAAGGCAGCGCGATGCTTTTGGTCTCACCGTTTATTCCGATAAAGTTGAAGCACATCTGCCACCCCGCTCTTCTGTGATTGCTCAGAATGCCATTTATACGGAACTAGAACAATTGCTTCAATCGGAGCCGAAGGAAAACACAACAGATACAGTTTCTACCCTGCACGAAGTATCAGAACGCATTCACAAAAGAAGTCTTGTTGTACTCTTTAGCGATATGCTCGACACTTCCGAAGAGAAGGAAGAAGAAGCATTTCGAGCCTTACAGCATTTGAAATTCAACAAACATGAAATCATTCTTTTTCATGTGCTTGACCCAAACACCGAGGTAAACTTCGACTACAGCAATCGCCCGCACACATTTGTTGACCTCGAAACGGGAGAAAAAGTAAAGCTCAACCCAAAACAAATACAAGCCAAATACAAAGAGCGCATGGAGTCCTTTCTAAAGCGACTCAAAGTAAAATGTGCCCAGTTCAAAATCGACCTCATCGAAGCGGACATCAGCCAAGGGTTTGATCAAGTATTGCTCGCCTACCTCATTAAGAGGGCGCGGATGCGGTGAGAAGTGGGTAGTGGGGAGGAACAGAGGGAAGATTCAGAGGAAAGAGTGGATGTGAAAATGTGCGGATGAGTGAAAATTACTCCAAGCCTTGAATAGCAATCACCATCTTCCGATAAATCTCGGTATTGTCGTAGATTCCTGAAAACATCTCAGAGCCTGGACCATAAGCCAATACTGGAACAAGGGTCGCTGAATGACCACCTGTAGAAAAAGAAGGAACGATGCTGTCGTAACTACCAGACATACCATCTTCGGAGCGATAGCCAGAGAGCGTATAACCCCCGGTCTCATGATCTGCAGTGACAACTACCAAAGTGTTGCCATCCTTCTCGGCATAATTTAAAACAGAGCCTATAACTCGGTCGAAGTCCAATACCTCTTCCTTCAAATAATCGGCATCATTGTCGTGACCAGCCCAATCAATTTGCGAGCCCTCAATCATCAGGAAAGAGCTTTCTCTTGAATCCAAGAAATCAATCGCCGCCAAACTGGCTTGGAGGAGAAAGTTGCCTCGTTCCGGTGCGGGTGGTATTCCATCTTCAGCAAGGAGGTAACCATATCGCTTCCCCTCTTCCCACTCTTTCTTGAGCATTGCTGTCGTGTCCAATTCGATGTCCACCTTTTGCATTTCAGCAATCAGGTCCACCGAATCTTTGCGCTTGAACACATAATCAGTACCTCCACCAGCGAAGAAGTCTACTTTCGAACCTACGAGCTGCAGCATAATCTCATCTGCCATTCCCCGACTTTTCACGTGGGAGTAATAAGCTGCCGGGGTGGCATGTGTGATGGATGAAGTCGACACCAATCCAACGCCATGTCGTGCATCATTAGATTTCACAAACTCAACAAGATTTTGAAGTCGATTGCTGTCGGAGTCAATTCCCAGTGCGCCATTGTATGTTTTCTTCCCACAACTGAAGGCCGTAGCTCCTGCCGCTGAATCTGTGATTTTTGAGGTGGAGGAAGTTTTGATCAGACCTACGACGGGAAAGCGCGAGAAATTTGGCTCTTGCTTTCCAAAATAATAGGCCGAAGAGAGCTGCGACACTCCCATACCATCTCCAATTAGAAAAATGATGCGTTGGGGCCTTTGAGTAATGCCTTCTTTTTCTACTGAATCCGACTGATCATATTCTTGACAAGAAATAAAGGAAAGGAGGCTCAGCAAAAGAAGGTATCTCATCTGCTAGATTTTTTCTGGAACCCAATCGTAGCCATCGAAGGTAAAGATGAACTGATGTCCCGTTTTCTTCAAGTACTCTTTGGTCTCATCGAAAAGCATTCTCGATTCTTTGATACTATGCGCATCTGAGGTAATGCAAACATTTAGTTCTTCTTCAAGAATTCGATTCAAGATAAATGGCCCAGGATAGGTTTCATCCGAAACTTTCGTGTACTGCCCTCGGGTGTTCCCCTCAATAACCACATCTTCCTGGTCACAGAGATGAAGCACCGCATCCAATGCTTTCTGAGCGTCTTTGTCTGAACTGAGAATTTCATTGAAGCTGGGTAGATTTATTTTCATCTTATCCAAGTGCCCTAGAACGTCTACATTGGCGTCGCCCAGCATATCGGCATTGGCTTGAAAGTAAAGCAATACAAGCTCTTTGTCTTCAAGGTTGTTCTGATTCCGAATGAGTTCAAAATTTTGACGATCACCATCCACTTCTAAGAGCTGACCATCGGGCATCAATAAAAAATGAATGGAGCCGATCATATAGTCCAAGCCGGGAAGAACTCTCCAACGGTCTGGGGTGATTCCACCCTTGATGTAATCTGCCTCAACACCGCAATATACCTTCAGTGATTTATCAAACTTGATCTTCGCGTCGACAACTTCTTTTAGATAGTCGCCGATCCCATCTTCCTTCATGGCCCAAGAAGTTGGAAACGGAAGAGGTGCATGATCGCTGAAACCAATAGAGTCCATTCCGAGCATCACAGCCTCCTTGCAGAAGGTATTCAGCTTACCTTCACCATCTGAATGGTGGGTGTGTGTATGTAAATTCTGAAGCACGCACAATCTTAGCCAATTCCAAACGATTATCAGTGCAGCTCGACAAGATTTAAAGAGAAAACAATCTGTCGTGTACGTGGCCAACCTTTTTAAGTCTTTGTTGTTCCTTTAACATCCTATGATCGGACACCGATTTACAGAATACTTTCCTGAAGCAGACCTGAAAACGCCCTATGAGCGTTTGCTCGACATCTTCATGGAACTTCTAGCGCACACCTCTGGTGATGTGGAGGAGGCGATGGATTGGTTGCGTGAATTAGACAAAGAACACAACCTCACCACCGATGATTACAGCTTAGATGATTTCGTAGACGACCTCATTAAGAATGGCATCATCGAAGATCCCGACGCTCCTGACGGAAAAGGGAAAGGTGGTGGACGTAAAATGAGCGCGAAAGCGGAACAGATGATCCGCAAGCGTTCTTTAGATCAAATTTTTGGGAAGCTCAAAAAAGGCGACAGCGGTCAGCACAGAACCAATGAGCTGGGTAAGGGCGAGGACAATTCTTCAGAACGTCGGGAATACGAATACGGTGATCCGATGGAGCAAATAGCCATGACGGACTCCATCCGAAATGCGCAAATCAACAACGGTCTGGGCGATTTCAAATTGACCGAACGCGATTTAGAAGTTGAGGAATACGAGTACAAATCAAGTACGGCAACCGTATTGATGATTGACATCTCCCACTCGATGATTCTGTATGGAGAAGATCGCATCACCCCAGCCAAAAAAGTAGCCATGGCCTTAGCCGAGCTCATTCGCATTCGTTATCCCAAAGACAGTTTGGACATTGTTGTTTTTGGAAACGATGCCTGGCCCATAAAAATCAAAGACCTCCCCTACCTTCAAGTTGGACCTTACCACACCAATACGGTGGCCGGCTTGGAGTTGGCTATGGATATTCTGAGAAGGAAAAAGAAGCCCAATAAGCAGATTTTCATGATTACCGATGGAAAACCTTCTTGCTTAAAACAAGGCAAAGAATATTACAAGAATTCCATGGGCTTGGATCCGCTGATTGTGAACAAGACCATCAACTTGGCGCGACAGTGCAGAAAGGGAGGCGTCCCGATAACCACCTTCATGATCGCACAAGACCCCTACCTACAAAGATTTATTGAAGATTTCACTGAAGCCAACAAAGGCAAGGCATTCTATTCCGGACTTCAAGGTTTGGGGAGTTTTGTATTCAGTGATTTCGAAAACAACCGCAAACGAAGAAGATGATTGAGATAAAGACACTTGGTGAGCTCAAGAAAAGTAAATACAGCAGTCGGAGTGTAAAAGAAGAACTACGCGCCAACCTGATTGAAAAGTTGCGTTCCGATGAAGATGTATTCCCAGGAGTGCTTGGCTATGACACTACCGTGATTCCGGCGATGCAGAATGCCATTCTTGCTAAGCACAACATTTCGCTTCTCGGCCTGCGAGGACAAGCCAAAACGAGTATGGCCAGATCCATGACATCACTTTTAGATGAATACATTCCAGTGGTAGAAGGTTCCGATTTGAACGATGACCCTTTGAATCCGATCTCGAAGTTCGCTCGAGAATTGATTAAAGAAATGGGCGACAAAACACCCATTGGCTGGATGCACCGCGACGAGCGTTATACAGAGAAATTAGCTACACCAGATGTAACCGTCGCTGACCTCATTGGTGATCTGGATCCTATAAAAGCCGCCAATCAGAAGCTCAATTACTCTGATGAAGCAGCCATTCATTTTGGTTTGGTTCCCAAAGCACACCGCGGTTTGTTTGTCATTAACGAACTTCCGGATCTTCAAGCACGGATTCAAGTGGCGCTTTTCAATATTCTTCAAGAAGGAGACATCCAAATACGTGGTTTTAAACTCAGACTTCCTTTGGACATACAGTTTCTCTTCACCGCAAATCCAGAAGACTACACCAATCGAGGTTCGATCATTACACCACTGAAGGACCGAATTCAAAGTCAGATTTTAACCCACTACCCGAACTCTCTTGAAATTGCCCGTGAAATCACAGAGCAGGAAGCCAAGCTTTCAGAAGATCAAGTGGAGATGGTAGAAGTTGCTCACTTCTTAAAAGATTTGATTGAAGAGATTGCCTTTGTAGCGCGTGAGAGTGAATACATCGATCAAAAATCAGGCGTCTCTGCTCGCTTGAGCATCACTGCTTATGAAAACCTTGTAAGTACTGCTGAGCGGAGAGCCATTCTAAATGGAGAAGAGAAAACGCAAGCCCGAGTTGGAGATATCTATTCTGTAGTCCCTGCTATTACTGGGAAAGTGGAGCTCGTGTATGAAGGTGAACAAGAAGGAGCGGACCGAGTTGCTAATCGTTTGCTGGGAGCAGCTATTCGAAAACACTTCCCAAAATACTTCCCGGATCCTGAAATGATTAAAAGAAGAAAGGAAGCCAATCCCTACCAAGAGATCATCAATTGGTTTGGTTCTCACGAACTTGACTTGATGCACGGTGATGACGAAAAGAGCTTTCATTTGAAGCTTGACAGAGTTCAAGGTTTAAATCGCTTAGTTGCGAAATACTTCCCGAGAGTGAGTGCCGATCAAATCTATTTGCTGAAGGAATTTGCCTTGCACGGCTTGGCTGAATACTCCATGTTGGGTAAAAATCAGTTGGAAGAAGGAATGGGATTTTCTGACATTTTGGGTGAGATTTTCTCTTCAGGCAGCGACGAGGACACACGCCAATACTAGTCTGAACCTCGAGGGTTATGAACATTAAAGTGTGCGTAGGAACAAACATCCGTCAGTAATTTATCCCCCTTTATACTTTACCTTTGCAGGTATAACCAAATACTTTTCAAAAATGAAGCTAAAATTATTTGTTGCCGGATTAGTTCTCGCGACCGCAGTTACCAGCTGCTCGAAAGAAGATGTTACAAACCCAAGCGACGATGCGACCTTAAGCACCGCCACTGTTATTGGGAACATTAAAGCAAACTACGATTTACGTAACGACATCGCATCACTCACCCTGGAAGCTGTTGCAGGAGTAACTGTAGTAGCGACTATGGACGGAGCGGATCAAGTTTACAACGCCGATCCAAACTATGAGTATCCAACCATCAGTTATACCACTACTACAGACGCGAATGGCGAATTCTCAATTTCTGTTGACCTTCTAGACAAAGGAACGACTGTATCATTCGACTTTTCTGATATCTATTTAGACAAGATCGACACTACAGGAACCGATGTTGGGGTTCAATTCTCTAAGGTTGGTGGCAACTTGAATGTTAACCTAGTGCCAGGACAAACTTTAATTGAAGAAGTTTACTTCAACGACTAATATTTAGATTATGAGAAAGTTATTCATGATCCTGATGTCTATGGGCATCGGAAGCTGGTCCTTTGCGCAAGGAGAATCAGAGGGGAGCATGCTCCCGGAAAGCGGAACGATAGGAATTGGATATAACGTAGGCTCACTTTTGAGAACCGCGGGAAACCTTTTCTACAATTCTAGTTCAAACAACAATCATTTCGTAAACAACGACAACACCATCTTCGCCAAGTATTACTTGAGCAATACAATGGCTGTTCGCGCTCAAGTGCGCATTGGCGTTGGAAATGAAAACTCTAGCCACTGGCTTGCTCAAGATGGAGGTACCAATCCTTGGGTTCAAGTAGAAGATCAATTTTCACGTAATACTCAAAACCATTCTATCGGATTGGGACTTGAGTTTCGACGAGGATCTGACCGTCTGCAAGGTTACTATGGTGGATCTGTCATCTTCGGGTTTAACCAAGACAATGGCGAGTACACCTATGGTAACGCTATGAATCGTGCCAATGGAAATCCGACTTACACCACAGACTTCAGTTCTGGAGCTACAACTTCAGGTTCTAACCGCGTGACTTCTTACACGAGTGGAACAGGCATGAACATCGGTGCACGTGGGTTTATTGGTTCTGAATTTTTCCTCAAAAAATATTTAGCCATCGGAGCTGAATTTGGTTGGGGAGCCTACTACGGCGTCGGCATGAAAGGAACTGAGACGCGGGAGCGCTTCACTACTGAGCTTGAAGAGTACAACGTAGACTTCGAACGCAATGGAGGTTTAACAATTGATACTGACAGTTTTGATGGTGCAGTATTTTTAATTGCTTACTTTTAGCAGGCGTACGGTAGTACAGCATTGACGTTAAAAACCGTGAGTTCTAGTGAACTCGCGGTTTTTTTTGTTCAAAATGTTTTTGAAAAATATTTAGGAATTTAAGTGACCCCCGCAATTCAACTAAGCCTAGGATTCAGTATGGTCAGCAGCAGTGTCCCGTGCGCGTTTTCGCAGAGCTCCTTCGAAGACATTTTGAACTGGCACAAGAAGCAAAGCCATCAATGCATTGACAGCAAAGAGTGCCACGATGTTTCCTCCAAACTTAGCCTCCCAATAAGGCATCAGGAGAAATAGGAAAAACTCAAAGACCAGTGCGAAGAACATGAAGGTTATACCCGAAAAAGTTCGTTCCGATTTGAAACTGGGTGCGTAATACATATAAAGCAGAAAGACCAAGAGCAAACTCACCAGCACCAGGTGGTATGCGTTCCACATCTTCCGAGTAGAATTTCAAAAGCGCTAAATATCTTTGAAGTACTTATCGCTCAAATAAAGCATTCCGGAAAGCAATCGCTGAGCTTCTGCTTCAGATTTCTCTTGAGTAATTAGGTACTCACCCAATTTATTCAATTGCGTTTTCAGCAGATCGTAATAGGCATAAACTTCAAATGGTCCGGTACTTTGAAAATGTTTGATGTACCAACTCTTCTGGTACCATTCAATCGTCTCCAACGACCTCGTAGGGGTGAGCATGTTCGACCCAAAGAGGATGGCATCAATCTCATCAGGAAAATCAGCCTTGCTTCGAAGTTCTAAAAGTGCCCTTGCAATTTCCGTTCTCCTCCAATAGATAAGCGAATCGGTCGGTTCCATTAAAAACTTCTCAGTCCTTTCCTCCCAAAAAAAAGGAGCTTCTTGCCAAGTAGCTTCAAGAAAGCTCGAGAAGGAAAGCTTTTTTGCGTGGTGATTGCACAAGTGCAAGATAAGAACTGAACTCAAAGAATTTGTCTCCCAATTCGCAGAAAGGGGGCCTCTCCATATTCCTCAGCCTTTCGGTTACCGAAATGAAAAAACCCTGCCGGCGGAGCCAACAGGGTTTAAACTTGGACGTATTC